>NZ_BAAIEW010000024.1:0-57647 GCF_054654515.1 Desulfothermus okinawensis JCM 13304
AGGTGTAAGCTCCCTTTTAAAAAACATATTGTTGATTTTTTTGCAGAAGTCAAAAAGTGCTGGCCAGAACTTATATATTTTGAAGTCGTCTTCTATAAATGATGAAAATGACTTTTTTAAGTCATACAGGATTTGTTTTAATTCTTTTTTTACTTCACCTCCAGTGCCCATAATTGACATTACATTTATGGCACATTGTTGCACCCTTTCTTGATTCTTTTGCCACATCTTAAGGCTGTCTATATTAAGAGATAAGGATTTATGATAGGATTGGGATAAGAGATACATCCTGAGTGTCTGAGGTGAGACGACCTTTAATAGTTGGTCCAGTTTACCCATTGTATAATCATCTGATTTCACTTCACCTACAATTGTCCATATTTTAGGGGATAGGTTTAATCCAAATTCCCATATTGCCTTTAAATTTTCCATGTGGGGGAAAAAGTGAATACTGCCACCTAAAACCAGGTCTATTCTTTTTTGTCTGCCTGCTGATGCAGCCATTTGAAGATACCAGCTGGGACGAACATTTCCCCACCTTGTCTTTAAAAAATCTCCCCTTTTTAGATCTCTTAAAGATGCCCTTTTGAGTAAAGTAAAGTCCCTTGGATTGTCCTTTGCGTAATTTTCAAGCTCAACGGTCTTTCCCACATAAATTTTGTTTAAGTCAGCACCAACCAGCGTCCCATATCTTACGTCCCTTGATATATCGTAGTATACAGACCTGAGCTTTTCATAGCCCTTTCCCCTGTCCAGGATGTGTTGCGTAATCTCCACCATCATGTGAGATTCTCTGTAGGCGGATTTAAACTCAACATCATTAATAAATAGCTTTTTGGCATTTTCATGTAGTGTGTTTATAAAATATTCTGAGAAATCTAAAAGACCAATTCCCCTTTGTTCTGACTGACAAATTGCCTGATCATCGAAATCAGCTACACCTACAATTTGCTTTGGATAACAACCTTTATACTTAAAATATCCTCCTAACACATCTAAAAACAATATGCGCCTGAAGGTTTCAATATCCTGTGGAGAATCTGCAGAAGGACCAAAGGTAAAAAAGCAAGGCTCTTTATCAAAGGAAAGCAAGTCTTTTTTTTTGGACCTTAAATTAAATATAAATACACCTTGTTTTTTAGGAGAAACAAAGAGGGAGGTTGAAAGATACCTTTCTCCTCCATCTGGAAAGATTACAACAACCAGACCCCTATCCAATTTTTTTGCAACTTCTACTGCTCCAGCCAGGGCAGCCCCTGAGCTCATTCCAGCAAATATCCCCTCTTCTCTGGCAAGCTTTCGAGTATATTCAAAGGCTGTGTCGTCATCTATGTTGATTATTTTATCCACCTTATGCCTATCAAAAATGCCCGGGGGATAGGATGCTTGCATGTTTTTTAACCCCTGGATAGAGTGGCCTACATATGGTTCAATTGCTATTATCTGCACTTCAGAATTTAGTTCCTTTAGTCTTTTTGATATGCCCATTGCAGTTCCTGAGGTTCCCAGTGCAGCTACAACATGGGTTACCTTGCCGTTTGTTTGTTCCCATATTTCCAGCCCTGTTCCATTGTAGTGGGCATCAATTGATGCTGGATTGTTGAATTGATCCATTAGCACATATTTGTCCTTTTCTTCCCTGGCCAACCTATATGCTTCTTCAATTGCCCCATCTGTTGATAGATGACCTGGTGTTAGATATATTTCAGCTCCATAAGCACGCATTATCCTTTTTCTTTCTTCTGAGGCTGACTCAGGCATAAGGAGCATAAGTTTGTATCCTTTAACTGCACATACCATGGCCAGCCCAATTCCTGTATTTCCAGAAGTGGCTTCAATAATGATCTTGTCCTTAGAGATTTCTCCCATCTCTTCAGCCCTTTTTATCATTGCCAGGGCCACTCTATCTTTTATGGAACCTCCAGGATTAACTGACTCTATTTTTGCATATATTTTAACCCGTGGATTGGGATTTAGCCTTTTAATCTCAACCAGAGGAGTATTCCCAATAAGATCTAGCACGCTCTGAGATACCATTTATTTAGAACCTCCATTTTTTTAATATCATAGGAAATCTGGGGCAATTGCAGCCCTTCCATTGTCAAGAATTGTCTTTAAAAAGCGGATAGTCTTATCATCTGACGGGACTACTGGAAATTGCTTGTTGCAGGCATCACACCTGATAACCGTAGGCTCAAGTGGTGCAATAACTGGCACTTTCCTTGTGCAAAAAGGACATGGGTAATAGAGGATAATCTCCATCCCTTCTGGCTTTACTGGTTCAATGGGCCTTTTTGTATCCATGTTTTTCACCTGATTTTAACCTTAAGGTTCAGGGTTTGTTGAACATTATTATTTCATTAACTCCAAAGTCTCAAGCTTTGCTGTGTCTGTGGGTGTCTAAAGTTCAACGTTCAAGGTTCAAAGTTTTAGGTGCTCTTCACCCTTCTACCTTCTACTAACAACTAAAGACTAATCACTATTCACTAATCACTATATTAGTAATCAGAGCTAAAGAAATAGGCAGATTAAACAATTATTTTATTAGAACATCCCCTGTCATATCAGATGGTATTTGAGCGCCCCATGACTGTAAAATAGTAGGGGCTATGTCTCCTAATTTCCCTTGCTTTTTTAGTTCAGGTAAATTTTTATCCTTTTCATACCAGACAAATGCCACGGGGTTTTTGCTGTGCGCAGTATGCACTCCTCCTGTATCATCAATCATTTCATCTGCATTTCCGTGATCAGCAGTGACAAATAACCTGCCATCCCTTTTGTCAACAAATTTCATCACTTCTCCAACACAGGCGTCCACTGCCTCACATGCCCTTACTGCTGCTTCAAAGTTTCCTGTGTGACCCACCATATCCAGGTTGGCAAAATTACACACCACAAAGTGGTATTTATTTGATAACCATCTCATTTTAAGTTCCTTGGTAACTTCAAACACGCTCATCTCAGGCTTTTGGTCATATGTGGCAACTTCTTTTGGAGATGGGATGAGCTTCCTGTCTTCTCCTTTAAATGGTTCTTCCCTACCTCCATTAAAAAAATAGGTAACATGGGCATATTTTTCTGTTTCTGCAATCCGAAGTTGAGTAAGTCCCATACTGGAGCACACTTCTCCCAGGATGTTTTTTAAGGTTTCAGGAGGAAATGCAACAGCAAGGGGAAAGTCTTTTTCATATTGGGTCATTGTGGCCATTTCCAATATCCTGGGAACCCTTTTTCTTTCAAATTCTTTAAAATCGTCTTTAAATAAACTCATTGTCAGTTGCCTTGCCCTATCTGCCCTGAAGTTAAAGAAAAATATTCCATCACCGTCTTGTATCAACCCTAGGGGCCTACCCTTTTCTGATATAACCACCTTTGGTTCTATAAACTCATCGGTCTTTTCTTTTTTATAGTCTGACAATACTGCTTCATATGGATCTACGATCTTTTCTCCTTTTCCCAGGGTTAACATGTCATATGCAAGTTTGGTCCTTTCCCATCTTTTGTCCCTATCCATTGCATAATACCTTCCAACAACAGAACCTATTTCTCCTACACCTATTTCCTTCATCTTTTGCTTAAGTTTTTTGATGTAATCAGCACCTGAGGTTGGTGGAGTGTCTCTTCCATCCAAAAAGCAGTGTACAAAGACCTTTGTTACACCTGTTCTTTTGGCCAATTTTAGCAAAGCATAGATGTGATTTTCGTGGCTATGGACTCCCCCATCTGAGAGGAGACCAAGCAAATGAAGGCTGGAGTTGTTTTGTTTTACCTTATCCCAGAGAGAAACAAGGGTTGGATTCTCAAAAAAAGAACCGTCTTCAATGGATTTGTCTATCCTGACAATGTCCTGATAAACTATTCTTCCTGCTCCAATGTTTAAATGTCCAACTTCAGAGTTCCCCATCTGTCCCTCTGGAAGTCCAACTGCCTCTCCACAACTCTTTAACATTGTCCATGGATAGTTGCCAAGCAAATAGTCCAGATTAGGAGTCCTTGCTTTAAATACTGCGTTTATTTTTGGGTCTTTTTTCCCCTGTCCCCAACCATCTAAAATAAGAAGTATTGTGGGCTTAAAATTCTTCATGGGCCATCTCCTTAACTTTGTAAGAGGTTTTTTTTGCTCCTCTCCATAGCCCTTCTATGTTATAAAACTCCCTGGTTTCTTCTAAAAAGAGGTGTACTATGATCTCATTTAGATCAATTAATATCCAACTTCCAGCTTTATATCCTTCCATGCCAAGGTATTCCCATCTGTTTTCTGAGACCTTTTCCAACACAAAGTCTGCAAGGGCCTGATTGTGTCTTATGTTTACACTGGACGCAACTATTATTACATCTGTAATGGATCCAAAATCAGATATATCAATTGAGATTATGTCCTTTGCCTTTTTTTCAATTAGCCAGTTGGCTATGCTCTGCACTTTATAGTCAGTGTTATCTCTGTTTTGCATAATGATCCTGACTTCCTCCTTGTTTTTTATTGAGATTTGTTTAATCTGGCAATCTGCTTGACTAAAATCTAATATTAACGGATAATTTTGCCTACATTTTTTGTTTTGACATTTTTGTTCTTTTTTGGCTTAATATAGACTAAACACGTCTATATAATCACCCTGTTATATTTATACTGTTTACCTGCAATAGTCAAAAATATTCTTTTTTTAGGAGGAAATGAATCATGATGTATGATGTGGAAAAAGAGACTTTGCCAAGGGAAGATTTAGAAGCCCTTCAACTTAAACGTCTCAAATATCTAGTAGAAAGGGTCTATCACAATGTCCCTTTTTACAGAAGAAAGTTTGATGAACTTGGTGTTAAACCCGAACATATTAAGTCTTTGTCAGATGTCAAGTATTTACCATTTACAGAAAAGCAGGATCTCAGGAATAATTATCCATTTGGTCTTTTTGCAGTGCCAAGGGAAAATGTGGTCCGTATACATGCCTCTTCAGGAACAACAGGAAAGGCAACAGTGGTTGGATACACTCAGAGGGATGTGAACAACTGGGCGGAGCTAATGGGCAGGTCTTTTATGGCAGCAGGGGTTACAAGAAGGGACATAATCCATAATGCATATGGATATGGTCTTTTTACTGGTGGACTTGGTGCACACTATGGTGCAGAGAAAATAGGGGCAACTATTGTGCCAGTATCTGGCGGAGGTACCAAGAGACAGGTTATGCTTTTAAATGATTTCAAGGCAACGGTTATCTGCTGTACCCCATCTTATGCCCTGCATCTATACGATGTGGCCCAGGGTGCTGGTATAGATTTTAAAGACCTCTCCTTGCACACAGGGATTTTTGGAGCTGAACCCTGGACAGAGGAGATGAGAAGGGAGATAGAATCTAAACTCCATTTAAAGGCACTGGATATCTATGGACTATCAGAAGTTCTGGGACCTGGTGTTGCAATGGAGTGCGCAACTGCCCAATCAGGACTCCACATCTGGGAGGACCATTTTCTTGTGGAGATAATTGATCCACATACAAAAGAACCCCTTCCATATGGGGAAGAGGGGGAACTGGTAATAACCACTCTAACCAAAGAGGCGCAGCCACTTATTAGATACAGGACCAGGGACCTTACCTCACTGAATCCAGTCCCATGTAAGTGTGGGAGGACCCATGTGAGAATGAATAAGGTGCTTGGACGTTCAGATGATATGCTTATAATAAGAGGAGTCAATGTATTCCCATCCCAGATCGAGTCAATACTACTTGAAACAGAAGGTCTAACACCCCACTATCAGTTGATTTTAAGACGGGAAAACTCAATGGATACACTAGAGGTCCAGGTGGAAGTGGATGAGAATATCTTTTCTGACAAGATCAAAAACCTACAGCAATTAGAGGCAAAGATACAGAAAAACATTAAAGAATTCTTGGGTGTGACTACCAAGGTTAAATTGGTAGAACCCAAATCAATTATGCGGTCAGAAGGAAAGGCAAAGAGGATAATAGATTTAAGGGACAAAAAATAGAGGAGGCATGTGTTATGAAGCTGGAACAATTGTCTATTTTTCTGGAAAACAGGGCAGGTAGGCTCTGTGATGTAACCAGGGCCCTTGCTGAGGCAAAAGTAAACATCAGGGCACTTGCCTTAGCTGATACTTCAGATTTTGGAATATTGAGGATAATAGTATCAGATACTGAAAAGGCCAAAGAAACATTAAAGAAGCATGGTTTTACAGTTGGAAGGACCACTGTAGTGGCAGTTGAAGTAAAAGATGAACCAGGTGGACTACATGAGGTTTTGGATGTTTTGAGTAAAGAGAATATAAATGTTGAATATATGTATGCCTTTGTTCAACAATCCATGAAGAATGCAGTACTGATTTTTAGATTTGACAGAACAGACCAGGCAATTGAAGTATTAAAAAAATCTAATATTAAAGTGTTGTCTGGTGAAGAGTTGTATAAAATATAACCAAGGACTGTGTATGTGGAGTGTGTATGTGATCTGTAACTTTTACACACACCCACACATACACCCATACACACACCCATTATGATTAATATAAATCAACTAAATTATGAATTTGGGGTTATCCTTGCAGATACTAAAGGGGAACTATTATATATTAATGATTATGCCAAAGAATTCTTGGCTAAAAATTTTGATAATAATAGTTATGAGGATTCTTTCAATGAGATATTTGGTCCATATATAAAAGAAGCAAGAGAATATAAAAGGGAGATCTCCAGGGAGCTCTCCCTTAATTCCTCTTTTGGCAAGTACATAACCCTCCAATTTTCTGTTTTATTTCCCCCAGCTTGTATGGATGTCTCATTTGAGTATCTGATATTATTCAGGGATATAACTGAAGAGAAGGAGCACTTAAGTAGAATATCTGAAAGTGAAGATCTCTTTAGAAAATTAGCAGAGTCTACTAAAGTAGGAATTTTGGCATACCAGGGGACAAGATGGATCTATATAAATAGAGCTGCTGAAGAGATAACTGGATATGCAGTGGAAGAGATGTTAAATATGAATTTCTGGGATGTTGTGCATCCAGAACATAAGGAGATGGTAAGGGAAAAAGGGCTAAAAAGACAAAGGGGAGAAGAGGTTCCACCTTATGAGTTAAAAATAATCACAAAAGATGGAAAGGAAAAGTGGATATTTTTGTCCGGGGCTCAAGTTATGGTAAAGGGAAGTGAAGCCGCAATAGTATCTGTTATAGATATTACCCCTAAAAAAATATTAGAAAATGAATTGAGAAAAAGGGAGGAAAGATATAGGGATATTTTAGAAAATATGGAAGAGGGCTATTTTGAGACAGACCTTAGAGGTAATCTCACATTTGTAAATAATGCATTAATGCATATTGGGGAAGTGGATGATATTGAGAAGCTAATTAATTTAAATTACAGGGTATTTGCTCCCCCAAAAAGTGCAAAAAAGATGTTTATGGTCTTTCACAGGGTATATAGAACAGGGGTGTCTGAACTTCTAGAGGATTTTGAAATAATAACCTTTAAGGGAAATCGAAAGATAGTTGAGATTTCAGTTAGATTAATAAAAGATAAACAAGGAAATCCCTCTGGATTTTCAGGAATAGTAAGGGATGTAACAGAGAAAAAGAAATTAATAAGAGAGACCCTCAAAAATAGGGATTATTATAAGGCGATTTTTGAAAATGCTGCAAACTCAATAGCAATTATAGATGGTAGCTTTATGGTAACAAAGGTAAACAGAGGTTTTGAAAACTTATTTAGAATGAACAAATCTCTAATTGAAAATAGGAGATATTTCTATGAGCTTATATCTCCTGATTCAAGGGAGGTGTTTTTTGAAACCTATGCCAGGATAAAAGGAGGATTTCCTGCTAGTTCTCAAAAGTTATTAGAAATTAAAGGCATTAATGCTTGGGGAGAGGGATTAAATCTACTATGTTCAATGTCAAAAATTAAATCAGAAGATCATATTGTCATTTCCCTTGTTGATGTAACTCCTCAAAAAAAGGCAAAGAAAATGAATGAGGATCTGGAAGAACAACTTAGAAGATCTCAGAAAATGGAAGGAATAGGTCTTCTTGCCAGTGGCATTGCCCATGACTTTAACAACATACTCCAAGGGATATATTCCAATTTAATGTTTTTGGACAGAAAAGATTCTTCATCTCAAATACGTGCAAGGGCAAATATTGAGAAGTTTATTGAGAGGGGCACCAATATTGTAAGAGAACTCCTTTCATATGCAAGGTCTTCTGTTGAAAAATTTCAACCTGTGAACATAAACAATTCTATTCTGGACATATCAAATCTTTTTATAACAACACTTCCACCAAATATTGAAATAGACCTTGATCTTGATAAAGATGTAAAGAATATACATGGAGATCCTGTAGGGATTCAACAAGTTCTCATGAATCTAATTACCAATGCTGTAGATGCCATTGGCAGTAATCGGGGATCCATAATTATTAGCACTCAAAATGTCCATGTTAAAGATACAGACACTATTCCCAAGGGTGAGTATGTGTGTATAAAAGTTTCAGATTCAGGAATGGGGATAGAAAAAGATGATCTAAGTAAAATATTTGATCCTTTTTTTAGTACAAAGTCAAAGGGAAAGGGGACAGGGTTAGGTCTTTCTATTGTAAAAAAGATTATCGAAGAACATAATGGATTTATATTTTGTTCATCAATAAAGGGCAAGGGAACCACCTTTAAAATATATATTCCTGCTGTTTATACAGGAGAAACCCAAAAACCCAGGGAAGCCCACATAAATTTTAATGGTAAAGACAAAATCAATAGGAGAAATGTTAATATCTTTTTAATTGAAGATGAAGAAATGATATTGGAGACATCTTCTATTTATTTAAAAGATAAAGGATTTAATGTTGTGTGTGCTATGAACGGAAAAGACGCTGTGGAAAAATTTAACCAAAACCATGAAGATTTTGATGTAATAATTTTAGATATGAATATTCCTGAAATATCAGGAATTGAACTTTTAAATAAATTTTTAGAGGTGGATCCACACAAAAAGATAATAGTATCTACAGGATATTCCTCAGATATCCTCGATACTTCTAAACTCTCTAAACAAAATATACGTTTTCTCCAAAAACCATACTCTTTAACCACCCTACTTGATACAATATTAGATGTCCTCAATTAAATATATATATTCAGAGAGCACCTTTGGTTTCCATAGGTCTTGAGGAGGAGTAAGCCAAAGGGCCTTTTTTAATTCTGTTATAAATATTCGTCTTTTTATTGGTTTTGCACCAAATCTCATTAGATGAGATGTGACCTGCTGGCAGTCAATAAATTTGAAATTGGCCTTTTTTAACATGAGAACAAGCCATACAAAGGCCACCTTAGATGCATTGGAAATTTGGTAAAACATGGATTCACCAAAAAAAACTTTTCCAAGACAGACCCCATATAGTCCTCCAGCAAGTCTTCCATTAGACCATGCTTCAATGGAGTGACAGTAGCCAATTTTATGTAAATTTGTATAGGCCTCAATCATTTCAGGTACCAGCCATGTCCCTTCAGTACCTTTTCTCTTTATTTTACTGCAATAATTAATCACCTCTTCAAAGGCATAGTTGATTGTCACTGTGAATTTTCCCTGTCTTATCGTACGTCTGAGCCTTCTGGATACATGTAGATCCTCTGGCCTTAATACCAGCCTTGGATCTGGAGACCACCACAGGATTGGAGAGTGTTCATCATACCAGGGAAATATGCCATTTTTATAGGCAACAATGAGTCTGTCTGGGCTCAAATCTCCTCCAATAGCAACAATGTCGTCCACATCCTCAATTAGAGGATCTGGAAATACTGGTTCTGGAGGAAGGGAATATATTACCATATCCTACCCCTTTTGCTGTGTCTGTGATCTGTAACTTTCACACACACTTACACCCACACTTACACATTTATGCTTTTTCTCTTTTAAAATCAAGAAGTGGACTCTTGTCACAAATATTTCCCTTTTCTAAACTTGACCAATTTTTTTTTATAAACTATCTCCCCATTTGAAGGAGTAAAGGGAGTAGGTATGAACTCATTTTACAATTTGCTTGCCTATGGATCTCTGCCAGTGGCCCTGCTTAGACTTTTTTATAAGAGCCTTAAACTCCCCCAATATAGGGAGAGGATCTCTGAGAGATTTGGTATAGCTCCTTTCCCAAACCTTAGTAGATCAATCTGGATACATGCGGTTTCTGTTGGAGAAGTGCAAGCTGCCTTCCCAATATGTTTTAAACTAAGGGAGAGCTTTCCAGATGTTCCAATAGTTATAACTACAACCACACCAACGGGATCTAATATTGCAAAAAAAAATCTTAAATCCAATATGTATCATTCATATCTGCCATATGATGTGGATAAATTTATAAATAGATTTATATTTCATATAAATCCCATCTGTTTTGTTGTAATGGAAACAGAAATATGGCCAAATCTCTTTGAAAAACTGTATAGATATAATGTTCCCATTGTTATTGCAAATGGAAGGATTTCTCCATCTTCTTATAAAAATTACCTGAAGATTAAAGGCATAATTTCTAAAGTTCTATCTAAGTGTAGCTATATTTTGGTGCAAAATAATGTATATGCAGATAGATATGTGGACATTGGAGCACCTAATGAAAAAGTGAAAATTTCTGGAAATATAAAATTTGATATTCCCATTCCAGAGGATAAGGTTGTTCAAGGAAGGGAAATAAAAGAGCGATATTTTGCAGAATATAAGTTTTTAATAGGAGCATCCACCCATGGAGAAGAAGAAAGGATATTGCTTGATATATATTTAAATCTTCTAAAAAAAATAAAACAACTAAAGCTTATATTGGTACCAAGGCATCCAGAAAGATTTAATTTTGTATATGATTTATGCATCTCTTATGGCCTTAGTGTTCACAAAAGGTCACAGGCTTTGGTCCCATCTAAGGAGTTTGATGTATTATTAGGTGATTCCATGGGAGAGATGATGATGTACTATGCAATGTCAGATGTGGCATTTGTGGGTGGTTCCATGGAGAAAGTTGGTGGGCACAATGTGTTAGAGCCTGCCTCTATTGGTGTCCCTGTGATTGTTGGTCCACACTATTTTAATTTTCAAGAAGTAATAGATGTTTTTAGGAAAAAAAATGCAATAGTGGTTGTTAAAGATAAACGTGAATTGGAAAAACGGACCTATCTCCTTTTTAAGGATAAAAATATAAGATGTAATATTATAAATAGTGCAAAAATGGTTCTAACAAAAAATAAAGGGGCCCTTTCCAGAACCATGGACATAGTTGTTCCTCTTGTTGAAAAATGTGTACAGGGCAATTAATGTTATGGTTAAAGAAATTTTTTTTGAAACATTGGTACAGATTTTATTAAAACTCAATATTAAACAAATATCAAAATTGGGAAAGGGCATCGGGATATTTATGTGGATTTTTGTGCCCTCCAGGAAAAAAAGGGCAATTACCAGCATACAGGATCATTTAAAGGTAAGTGAAAGGGAAGCAAAAAATATTGCCTGGAAAAATTTTTTCAATACTGGACAGTCCTTTGCTGAGATTTTCTATAATCTAAAAATAGATTATCATTTCTTGCATAATTTTGTGGAGATAAAAAATGTGGATATTTTAAATAAAATTAAGTCATTAAATAGGCCAATAGTTGCAGTGACTGGACATTTAGGTTCCTGGGAGCTTTTATCTGGCATGATGGCGATTTTGTTTAGAGATATTCCTACCCAGATAGTTATTAGAGAGCCAGATGATCCCACAATAAGTAGAATTGTGAAAAGACTCAGGGGAAAATACAAGCATGAGATAGTGCCACGTGACAATTCAGCCCCAAGGATAGCCAACACATTAAAACAAAATGGGATGTGTGCCTTTTTAGTTGATCATAATTGTGGCAGGAGAAAGGCTATCTTTCTGCCCTTTTTAGGAGAAATAGCTGCAGTTAATTTCGGACCAGCATTAATGGCAGTCAGGACCAGGGCAATAGTCTTACCTGTATTTCTAACAAGGGGAGGGGACAAGGGATATGAGCTACATTTTTTACCACCCCTAGATACCTTAGATTGTCAGGGGAACCTCAAGGATAAAGTGAGTTGTATTTGCAAATTTTATACAGGGGCTGTGGAAGAAATGGTTTTAAGATACCCAGACCAGTGGTACTGGATTCATAATAGGTGGAGGACCAGACCTAGGACTGTGTATGTGGACTGTGTCTGTGGTCTGTAACTTTCTCATATACACACATACACCCACACTCACACTTTCACACACATACACACATCTACACACCCACAATAAGAGTTTTTGGGACTTGAAACACAACATTAAACTAGATGGGAGTGGATATAGTGGAGAAATTCCAGCACGGTGGAGATTTGTTCAGGATTGCCAGGGAAATTGGGACATCATCAGATGAATTGATTGACTTTTCTGCAAATATAAATCCCCTTGGGCCACCCCCTTCAGTTATCCGTTCCATTAGAAACTCATTACACAATATTGTCCACTATCCAGAAACACCTCCATATGGTTTAATTGAGGCTGCAAAGGATTTTTATGGAGTTTGTGAGGAAGAAATATTATTTGGAAATGGTTCCACAGAATTACTATACATACTTCCAAGGATTTTAAATAAAAACAGGGCTGTGATAATTGTCCCATCATATGTGGATTATGAGAAGGTATCGAGATTAAACGGTTTGGATGTTGATTTTTTTTATTTAAAGGAAGAAAGGGAATTTGTATTGGACTCAATTGAGGATTTAATTTCCCTTTTAGATATCCCATCCATAGTTTTTATAGGTCAGCCCAACAATCCAACTGGAACATTGGTTGATCCAAGGTTATTGAGGGAGATGGCGATTTCCTGTCCCGACTCAATTTTTGTTGTAGATGAAGCATTTGGTGATTTTGTTGATGGAATAGACAGGATGTACATTGATCGTCCTGAAAATGTAGTTGTACTTTTATCCCTTACAAAGTTTTTTGCTATTCCAGGCATTAGACTGGGACTTATGATGGCAGACAAGAGTATAATAGAAAAGACCAAATCATATTTACCTCCATGGTCAATAAACTCCATTGCATATGAGGTTGGAAAAAATATTTTTCAGGAAGAAAAATATATCTATGAAAGCAAAAAATACATATTAGAACAAAGAAGTTTGCTTTTTAATGAATTAAAGTCAATTTCTTACCTGCATCCCTTTGAATCATGTGCCAATTTTATTTTAGTAAAGATTATTTCTCAAGATATAGATGTGTCTTTTGTAAAAAAATCTCTCTTAAAAAAGAACATCATTATTAGAGATTGTTCCAATTATATGGGCCTAAATAATAAATTTTTTAGAATTGCAGTGAAAAAAAGAGAAGAGAACCTGTATTTAGTGGAATGTTTAAAGGAAATATCCTCCCCTGGTAAAAGAGGTTGTTTAAGAAAAATCTATCCCATGGGTCCATATTCTCCCTTCAAAACACCTGCTATTATGTTTGTTGGTACATGTTCAAATGCTGGTAAATCCATTCTGGCGGCAGGGCTTTGCAGAATTTTATACAATGAAGGGTTTAAAGTGGCTCCCTTTAAAGCCCAAAACATGTCTTTAAATTCCTATGTAACAATGGATGGGGGAGAGATGGGTAGGGCCCAGGTCCTTCAAGCACAGGCCTGTAGATTGGATCCCGATGTGAGGATGAATCCAGTGCTCTTAAAGCCCTCAACTGATACAGGCTCCCAGGTAATTGTACTTGGAAAGCCCGTTGGCAACATGGAAGTATTAGACTATGTTGAGTATAAAAAGAAACTGTTAACGGTGGTAAGAGAGGCGTACGATTCCCTGGCTCAAGAGTTTGACGTAATAGTTTTAGAAGGGGCTGGAAGTCCTGCGGAAGTGAATCTAAAGCCACACGATATTACAAATATGGAAATGGCAAGGTATGCAAGGGCGAATACTTTTTTAGTTGGAGATATAGATAGGGGAGGGGTATTTGCTTCGTTTATTGGGACCATGGATTTACTCAATAAATGGGAACAGGATTTAATCAAGGGATTTATTATCAATAAATTTAGAGGTGATGCGTCTTTACTGGACCCTGCTATAGATTTAATAGAAAAATATACTGGTAAAAGTTTTTTTGGAATAGTTCCATATATAAAAAATTTAGGTCTTCCTGAAGAAGATTCTGTATCTTTTAAAATGGGATGGGATAAAATTAAAAAAAATAGAGATGTGGAAGTGAAGATAGCATGTATTGATCTTCCACACATATCCAATTTTACAGACCTGGACCCATTTTTATTTGAGCCAGATGTATCAATAACCATAATCAAAAATAAATCAGATTTAATTAAAAATGAATTTGATGTAATCATTATACCTGGAAGTAAAAACGTAATTAAAGACAACGAATATTTAGTACACTCTTCAATTGCAGAATCCATCAGGTCTATTATACATAAAAAGCATACTCAGTTAATTGGTATATGTGGTGGTTTTCAAATAATAGGAGAAAAGATAAGTGATCCATATAATATTGAGTCAACTAAAATTAATACACATGGCCTAGGATTTTTGCCAGTTATAACAGAGCTGGATAGAAAGAAGACATTAATTCAAACAGAGGCTGTCCATATACCCTCTGGGTTAAAACTAACAGGTTATGAAATTCACCATGGTAAGACCTTCTGTATAACATCAAAAGATATTGTGACTGTTGTGAAAAATAAAAAAGGAGATGAAATTGGCTTTGGAACAAAGGACCTCAAGGTATGGGGGAGTTATTTGCATGGAATATTTGATAATGATCTTTTTAGAAGGTGGTTTATCGACCAAATTAGAATTAAAAAGGGTTTAGCTCCCCTTAAAACAATCCAGGCCCAATACAGTGTTGAACAGGGCCTAAATAACCTGGCAGAGGTTTTGAAAAATAGTTTGCACCTGGATAGAATCTTTAGTTTCATAAGTAGATAATACAGTATTCCTATTGATTTTTCTGGGTATGTGGGTTAACATTTAAGAATAAATTATTGCTTAAATAGGTAACCAACTGATAGGTAGGAGTATTGAGATGAAAAGATTTATTGTTTATTTCTTTATTGTTTTTAGCTTTGTGGTCTTTAATAGGGATCCTGGATTTGGAGAAGAAGTACTGCATATGGCTACCTCAGCTCAGATAGCCCATGCTTTTGGAATGGATGTGGTCAAAGAGTTTGAGCAAAAGCACAATATAAAGGTAAGGGTATTTATTTGTTCTTCTGATACAGCCCTGCAGAGGATTGTTAATGGATTTAGTGACATTGCCTGTGTTGCCTTCAGACTGCCAGCAACTTATATAGAGCAGGGGTATGTGGAAATTCCCTTTGCAAAAGACCCTCTGGCTATAATAGTGAATTCAAAAAATGGGTTAGAGGACGTTTCCACTGGTCAGTTACGTCAGATATTTTCCCATCAAATAACTGACTGGAGCGGTTTACAAAATGGAGCAAATGGTCCCATTTACACTATAATTCCCAATATGAAAACAGCCCTTTATAAAAATTTTAAGTTGCTAATTATGCAGCAGATTCCAATTAGTTGGGATTTTCAGTCATATCTGTCAATTAATGTGGTGAGGCTGGTGTCAAACATTAATGGTTCAATTGGTTTTATTTCAAATGGTGCTTTAAAGGATAAAAAGGGAGTGAAAAAATTAAAAGTAAATGGTAGAGATGTGAAGGATAAGAGTTATCCATATTATCAGACCTTTTCATTTATTACAAAGGGTGTTCCCACCAGGAATGCAAAGGAATTTATAAATGCTGCAATGTCCAAGAGAGGCAGGGAAATAATTATTTCAAAGGGTATGTATCCTGTGTTTTAATTTTCCAAAAAAAGGCTTTTTACAACATGAAAAAGGGATTTTTGTTTTTTGTTTTATTATCCTGTTTTTTTATATATTCCTGTGCCACTGTGATTACCTCTTCCATGCCTCCCTATACCTTTGAAAAAAAAGGCGATACTAAATTAGGAGGTGTAGTTAGTTTTGATTTTTCACTAGAGCCGCTGGGAGGTTACACATACAGGGTAATGGAGACACCAATTTGTTCAATTGAACAAAGAATTATTTTAGTTAAAAAAAAGCAAACAAGGGGGGCACTGGTTGCACTGGTTGAGTTACCAATATTTGGTCTGGGACTGGCAGATTGGGTGATAGCTGATACTGTTGCCCAAAACAGTAAAGAGGAGATTGATAAAGGATATGTGCCATCAGGGAGATTTAAAAGGTGTGGAAGACCATCTCCACTGAGATCGGGAAAGATAATTGTACAGATTCCTTTGACTTCAACTGTCATGGAAATGAGTACGGATGTATATGGAATTCTGGATTTAAAGAAAATAATTAGTTCTCATCCAAATTCTGAAGTGAATATTTTTGTCAAAAAGAAAGACAGGGTATATTATTTGACATCTTTGTCTTTTAATGGATAATTTTGTATGTCCGTTATTTAGAAATTGTATCTCTAAGTAATATAATTTTATAATTTAAACTACGATGTTTATGAAAAAGTATAAATACGTTTTAAAATGATAAGAATAAATATGGATCACATCTTACTCACTTCATAAAATTAAATTAATTTTTTTGAGAAATTTGTGTAATATCCCTCTGTTATAAAATTAAAATCCACCCAGGAATGTTTAGAGATACTCCCCTATAAAATTAATCAAAAATTTTTATTAGATATAGTCTCAAAATATTATTAAATAATTATTTATAGAAATATATTTACAAAAATATATAAATAGACTATAATAAAATTGAGATTTTTTAATTTGAACTATAACAATAAGTTAAGTAGAAAATTGAAACAACTAAAAGTTTCACTTTATGATCTAATAAAAAATTTCAACAATAGCATCTATAGCATCTATGGGGTGTTAGTTTATAGGAAGTTCTCAACTATAATGTATTAAACTGATCATAGGAGGGGAGTATGAGGAGAGACAAGATTAAGATGTTAAAATTGCCCTGGAATTCTGTTTGGCGAAGCAATTTCCGAAGTTTAATTCTGATTGTACCCATTTTATTTATATGGCTTTTTTTTCTTGGATGTGGTTCAAATGACAATAATGAAGTTGGAAGTAATGTTTCTCCTAATTCCAACACTCAACAAAATCTCGTGCTTACTGGTACTGTGAGGAATTTAACTGCTAGTAGTAAAAGTAGATCAACTCGAGACATGCTTGATGTGATAGGCAATGCAGAAATTAAACTATTTGTGGATCTTAATGAAGACGGGGATTTTGACCCAAAAACAGAACTGTTTGTAACTCAAAGTAATTCCAATGGTGGTTATTATCTTGAAGTTCCTGGGATTTCTGTTGGAAAACGTGCTGAATTGCGGGTCGAGAAATTGGGGTTTAGTACATTTATACGACTTTATCAATCATTGCAGGGACCTATAGTTTTCGATCCATTGTTGTCTGAGGGTGCGGTAACTGCAGTTGACTTGAGTGGTATAACGGCCTCTCCTTCTCGCGGTTCCAATGAAGTTATTATTAGTAGTGATGAAGTGGTGACCCTTTCATTAATAACAGAAGGAACTAGCAATAAAAGGGTGCTAAAGAGAATTTCAAAAAATGGGGAAACCAGTGGAGGGGAAGAATTAACTAGGATTTCTTTTCCTTTACGTGGCCTACATATTTCAAGAGGGGTAACAAAACTATATGCCAGTGTTGCCTATTTAGACACAGTTAAAGATCCAGATACTATGCCTGGAGGATTTATTTCAGAAGGAAGTGGAGAGGATCCCATAAACGTTCTTTCTACATATGGAGCATCTCAGATTTCGCTTTATGATGAATTGGGTAATAAGCTTCTCACTGACCCCACTGATAGAAGTCGACAAATTAATATTCGTATTGCGATTCCTTATGAGGCGTACTCTACTCTTCAAGATGAAGATCCCTCAACAGATGAAGTTGATATCCCTTTATTTTACTATGACGAGGGTTCAAGGACATGGAGAATGCACAGAAACGAGGATGGCACTCCTGCATATGGGCATTTGGAAGACAGTTATGGAAATAGGATTACCCAAGACAAATTGATGGAGATAGTGGGTGAAAAAAATTCAACAATGATTCTTTTTGGGGTAGGAAAGGTGAACCATTTTAGTACATGGAATTGTGATAGGGCAGGCCGTTCAGTTAGTTATCATGCTAGGTTTCGCTCCAAAGATGGTAAGCCGCTAGATGGTTTTTCAACTCGTATAAGATCCATAAATGGAGGAAGATCTACAGATGTAGATAATAGATCTAATTCTAATCTACATACCTATCGGGCCGAAACTGCTGAGAGTATTATCAAACGTGTGTTAGACAGGAACATTACTCCAGAGCTGCGTTCAAAACTTTTATATTCTATTATGAACTCTAACAATCCTGATGCCATTGCTGCTCTCATAGAGGCCCTTCAAAGATACGAGCAAGAACAACTAGGAGACATTGCTTCAGAAAAGAGTGATTTTGCAAGAGGTTTGAGGGCTATATTTCAACAGAAAGAAATTACGGATGCATTTATTAATCCAGCGGGCCTAGATTGCAGAAAAACACCGGATTTATGTAAAGGTGTAATAGCAGCAGCTGCTGAAGCTGTGAATAATTCCAAAAAAGCTAAACAAGTTACAGCATTTCTCATGCAGATTGCAGTTGATGCATACAATCCCAGTAATATGGATTTTGAGTATGCAGCCACAAAGGGTTTAGATTTTCTGGATATTGTAGCGAATACCAATGGTGTAGCAAAAGAACTTGGTGATATTCCTCAGCAGGTAAAATCAGCAAAGGACTTGGCCAAACAAGCGTTGGATGCCTATAAAAAGTATAAAAATGGTACAGGTAGCTGGCGGGATTATTGGGATTTGGCAGACAAACTTCGTGAGACAGTCGGGAACATAAAAAATCTAGCTTCTACCCTTGGCGGACGTTCCATTAAGAGAGCGTATAATTCAATCAATGTTACACGCAGCGTTCCCAATCCCCAAACCCCTGAAGATGAAGAAAAAGTTGTTAACGAAATTACTGAGGATGTACTCTCATCTTATGATGAGGTGGGGGGAGTTTTATTTGGATACTCTCGCATGAGACGCTATAAATGGGGCTATTTTGATACAACAGGCCAGTTTAATATTGTAGAAGATTGGCCCAATAAACCCACTTTTTTAGGAAGTTCCTCTGCAGTAATGTTAGAATATTATAATGGGACTCAATGGGCGCCAATAAATGGAAGATCAGATCTAGGAGTAGACGCATCATTTATTTCAGTTCCTTTTGTTTCTTCGTATGGAACAGGTACTCCACAGTCTCCTGCCATATATTTAGGCACTTGGACGTTGGATGTTGAGCCAAACATGTTGGTCACAGGCAAGATTGAGACTACTGGAGGTAATCCTTTGAATGGGATCCCTGTAATTGTTGCAGGGCAAAAATTAATATCTGATAATAATGGAAATATATCTGGCAAAATAACATGGCTCAGTGAATCTAATTGGCTACCTTGCCAAATCCCCTCGGTTAATATGTGGTGCAATGCCAGAGTTGAGGAAGGTGGGGTACATATTGATGACATTAGGGTGGTTGATAGGATCTCAATCAATGGACAAAAAGTACCCTGGCGGACGAGCCTTAAACGGGGAGAGTCCATAGAGATAAAGCCTACAAGATGGTCCAATACAATTAGTGGTCGTGCTTTGTCTTATACTTATCAGCTTTATAAAGGATATGTAACAAATGAGTCTGTACCAATTAAAGAGACTTCAGGGGATTCTTTTGAATTTAGTGTTACTCCTGAGATAAACATAGGTTTATATACCCTGAAAGTAACCATAAGTGTCCCAGATGATCAATCAATTATTCCAAAAGATTTATATCTATATATAGATGTACAAAGTACTCCGCCTGAAATCAAAAACTTTACGTTAGATTCTATGCAAGTAAAAGCTGGAACACCTGTAAATGTTTCTTTTGATGTGGAGGACGCAGATGGTCCCTCTAATATAAGATACAAATCACTGTCGGTTATTTGTAATCAAAACAAGCTTAATGTCAGGTATATAACGCCTAACTTACAATCAAATGGAACATGGTCCATATCCACTGAATGGGCGTATCCTGCTTTGGATGAAACAATAGAGTGTCAAGTTACTGCATATGTTCAAGATAATAACTGGCTGACAACCAGGGAGGAAAAAAGCTTCACTATATTACCAAATCCCGTACCACCAGAAGTTTCAACAGGAGGGTTAGATAATGACTATGTAATATCTTTACAGCAGGTTTATCAAAACAACACATGGAAACAAGCTGCAAATATATGGTTAAAAGGATATGTTTGGTTTAAAGACAAAAACAGAGATATAGATCATTTTGAGCTAGACTGTGGCAATGGGACTGGAGCTATTTTATCTCAGAATTATTGGGAAATTCCATCCTGTTACTATACATCACCAGGAGATTATGATGTCACTTATAAAATATTGGACTCCAAAGGATTAGAAAAGACTCTAACAACTACTGTTCATGTGCTATATCCGTTAAGGTTTGATGTTAATGTGCCAGAAGAAATTGTTTTTTCTCAAAATGGGACTACAATAGTTAATTTGCCTGCAAGTGAAAATGCTAGTGTTAATATTACAATTAGTGCAATAAGTGATAATGGACCCAATGGTTATAAAGAAGGTGGTGGGACCATTGCACAAGGTTCTTATTCAGTTACATACAGGTCTGGAAATCGTTGGTGGTGGAGTGAGACAATTGCTAGAGGTGAAGAGATTCCTGAAAATGGAACTGTTCCCATAACATTGGATAGGCCTGGAAGCTATTCAATTAATATGTGGGCACAAGATTCTTATGGAATGTATGCACGATTTTCCAAAGTAATAGAAGTAATTGCTCCTTTTGATGGAGAACTTCAAGTAAATGAAATGGGGATAGATGAATTTATTAGCTCTGGTAGTTGGGTAATGGTTGGGGATAAAATGGAATTTTCAGTGGTTAATGCAACAAAAGGTGTTGATTTGAGGTATCGCTGGTATGTGGATGGTAGTGACAAGGGAGAAACTCAGGATCCCAGTTTTGAGTATAGTCCTACTACAGAAGGTAATCATACTGTTAAGGTGGAGATGCGAAATGCTCAAGAGACTGCCAATGTACATAAGATAACTCGGGAACTTAAGTTCCAGGCCTATTCACCACTGCCCATTGATGTTTTAAATGAGGAAGGAAATGTTGATGATGGATTAAGGATAAGAGATTCAGTAAGTTTTAAAGTCTCTATCCCAGATGGAGTTACCATTTCATCTGTGAAGTGGATTATAGATGGACCTGAGAATGGCTTTTCTCCAGTTCCCACTAACAGTACACTTAAATCTTCCTGGATTTTTGTAAGCTCAGGCAATTATACTGTTAAGGTTTTGGTGGAGGATGATAGAGGTGTGGTATCTGAAAAATCTTATGGACCTTTTGAAGTTATTGCTAAGCCACCAGTGATAAACTCATTTGTTGCCAATCCCATGTCTGGAAGTCCACCCCTTAAAGTTAATTTTGTAGTCAATGCAGAAGATCCAGATGCTCGAGTTGGTGAATCCTTAAGTTATAGGTGGTTTGTTGATGGTCAGCCCATAAGTGCTGGAACAAACAATACTTTTAACTATGAGTTTAAGTTTGAAGGATCTCACAATGTCAAGGTTGAGGTAACTGATGAAAGTGGTTTGACTGCTGAGGAGACTGTTACTGTTGCTGTTAGAGACCTTCCTCCCGTCATTTCCTGGATTCATTTAACCCCCAGTTCAGGGGTAGCTCCTTTGAAAATTCAAGCACAAGTTAATGCCACAGATGATAACGGTATTTCAAAATACGAATGGTATGTAGATAAGCAAAAAGTCGGCGAAGGAACCACGTTGGATTATTTATTTTCTACTCCAGGAAACTATAATCTAAAGTGTGTTGTAACTGACAATAAAGGCAATTCCTCCTTTAAAGAGGTAACAGTTTATGTCTTTGATCCAAATGCTGCCACCACTGTATTTGAATTTAAAGAAGTCAGAGCCGATGGACTGGGGCCACTGGTTGATTTTGATGCCCTTGCAGATGTAATTCAGCATGGGGGTGGATTGTGGTTTGTGTATACTCCTCTAAATGATGCAACAGTGAATCAAAATGACTTGATAAATTTGAAGGCACACATGGAATTTCAAAAAATGGGGTTTTTTGGATTTCATGGAGAAAGCTGGGGAAGTTTGTCAGATATATTGGTTCAAATAAATATACCTGGTAATTACGAAGTGGGAATTAACACCTGGAATAGTGGATATAATAGAACTGTCCAATTCCCCCAATCATATACATGTGGATCCCTTGTTTTTAGGGATTGGGCGCAGAGTTTTGGTTATTGGGGAGACCAACAAACTCCTTTGAGTTCTTCTAAAATTTACCCACCTATTTCCTATATTACTAAAGACGGAAAAGTAGATGTAATAGCTTTATTGGGAGAATGGAACAAGGAGAATAGCACATGTGAATACAAATATTGGGGTTTTAAAGGATCCACCCAAGACCCAATAATCCTAAGTAATTCGGATTCTGTGGAATTGAAGCCATTATTAATTAATGTCCCCGAAGGCCTTCAGGTAAGTTTGTCAGATGTGTTTATCCTTATTGATGGAATGAAATTGGGCTTTGGAGAAGTGCATCATTTACCAAAAGATTCTCAAGGTAGATATAAAATCCCAGTTATTCCTGGAGCAGATTACTTGTTTAAACTTGGCATAACATTTTCTGATTCATATTGGAGTGTTGAAGTGCCTCTCAGTGGACAAAGTGTGACTTCAGATGATTCTGACATTGTTTTGGACCTTAGTAACTTACAGGAAAAATCTCCAATAAATATTTCAACCCCTGTTTCTGGTTCTTTTTGGGTACAGATTCTTAATGCTTCAGGAATCAAAATGATTTCCTCACAAAATTTATCTGATAGCGTAAATACAAAAACTTTTCTCTCTATACCCAATGAAATAGGAATGCACATATTTTTTGATGGCACA
Source organism: Desulfothermus okinawensis JCM 13304 (assembly GCF_054654515.1). Classification (NCBI taxonomy): domain Bacteria; kingdom Pseudomonadati; phylum Thermodesulfobacteriota; class Desulfovibrionia; order Desulfovibrionales; family Desulfothermaceae; genus Desulfothermus; species Desulfothermus okinawensis. The sequence continues at coordinate 23,067 of NZ_BAAIEW010000024.1, forward strand.
AACAATGGAGATGGTACAGGATATTATCAATGGTTATCTATTAATGATATCCCAAGTGAAATAGACCTGTTGAAACCTAATACTAATGTTAGTGTGTCCTATCCTGGGATTGAAGTAGATAGTCAAAATAAAACTGTAACGGTACATTATGAGGCCAATGGAGCTGATGCCTGTGTTGTTGATTTGAATATGGAGTTTGATACTAATGGAGATGGATACGCTGATCGTAATAGATATGAACATTTTCTTTCTGATGGAAAAGTTGCGCAATTTACAGTATATTATCCTTTGCCTGAAAGTGTTATTGAAGGATGGGAAGGTGGTGATGTTCAAAGCTATCCAGCTACAGATGCGTTGAGTAAGGTAACAGCACGAGTGAATTGTTTTAGGATATCAACTGACTATGATTCTTTTATTCGTGATCTTCTATCAAAAGGGGTTTTCTTAGAAGAAGCCTCATTTTTTGGGTGGCCTCCAGAAAATTTAAGAGAGATGAATACTGTGGATGAGATGGTGTGGAAGCAAAAAATATGGAAGTCGTCTCAATAACACAAGATGAAGTAGAATGAAAAATAACAATAAGACCCTTAAAAGGATTTTTAAAGATCCTTTTAAGGGTCTTACCATTAAAGCTTAAACAAATTTTTTTTAATTAATTAAAAATTAAATAATAATTTGGTTTTTTAACCTTTCAATTCTTTTCCTTGAATTTTCCCCTTGGCTAGATTACACTATTTATCCACTTAAAACAATTCGGGATGTGGCTCAGTCTGGCTAGAGCGCAGCGTTCGGGACGCTGAGGCCGTGGGTTCGAATCCCACCATCCCGATTAATAGATTAAGTAGGTTAAAAAATCAGTGGAATAAGTGGGTATAGAAATCTAAAATTTCACATGAAAAATACCACTTTGTTTCATAGATAAAAGAGTGGCCTGGAATTTTTTTACAAGATCAAGGGGGATTTTATGGATATAGTCTTTGAACCAAAAGACGTACTACTTTTGGTTGATATACAAATTGATTTTTGTCCTGGTGGAAAGCTCTCAATTAAAGGGGGGGACGAAATTGTCCCAATTTTAAATCCAGTTATAGAGCAAGCAGAAAAGGATGGTATATATGTCTTTTATTCCAGAGATTTCCATCCCAGGCTGCATCCCAGTTTTAAAGAAAATGGTGGCCTGTGGCCAACTCATTGTGTCCAGGACACTGAAGGGGCTAAATTTCATCCTGATCTTAGGATAGCTGAAAAATCAATCATTGTCACAAAAGGTACCAGGTTTGATAAGGACCAGTATTCTGCATTTGATGAAACTGGTCTTGCTTTTGCTTTTAAGAAATTAAAAATAAAAAGAGTTTTTATTGCAGGTCTTGCCCTGGATGTTTGTGTAAAGGCAACGGCCATTGATTCCATGGATAATGGCTTTGATACATACCTTATTAGAGAAGGCTCAAGGCCTGTTAGTGAGAAATCAGGTGAAAAGGCGCTAGCTGAAATGAAAAATAAAGGCATAGTTATAATTTAATTAATTCAGGAGAAGCTAATGGGGATTAGCCCTTTATTTGTGGATTTATATGAGCTGACCATGGCTCAAAGTTATTTTTTGGAAGGGTTGGATGGTGATGCGGTATTCAGTACATTTGTTAGAAAATTACCTGAAAATAGGAATTTTTTAGTATCCTGTGGACTTTACGATGTTTTGACTTTTTTAGAAAATTTTAAATTCTCATCAGATGATATTGACTACTTAAAATCGCTGGGGCTCTTTAGAGATGATTTCTTGGATTTTTTAAAAGAGTTACGATTTACAGGTGATGTTTATGCACTGAAAGAGGGTACTCTATTCTTTGAAAATGAACCTATTATAGAGATAAAAGCACCTATAATTCAATGTCAATTGCTGGAGACTTATGTTTTAAATCAAATTCAGCTCCAGAGTATGCTTGCAACAAAGGGAGTGAGGATATGCTCAGTGTCTCAAGATAGAGATGTAGTGGACTTTGGTTCAAGACGAGCCCATGGTATAGATGCAGGGTTAAAGGCAGCGAGATCATTTTATATATCTGGTATGAATGCAACAAGTAATGTACTGGCAGGAAAAATATACAATATACCAGTAACAGGTACAATGGCACACAGCTATATACAGGTACATTCAGATGAACTTGAGGCATTTAAGGCCTTTTCCTCAATATATCCAGATACTATTTTATTAATTGATACCTATGATATTTATAAAGGTTTAGAGAATGTAATAGAATTATCCTATAAACTGGGAGATAAATTTTCCATAAAAGGGGTTAGAATAGACTCTGGAGATCTAATAGAGACATCAAAGAAAATCAGACGAATTTTGGATAAGGCAGGTCTTTATCAGGTCAAGATAATTGCAAGCGGAAGTTTAGATGAGTATAAAATCTATGATATTGTAAGGTGTAACGCCCCCATAGATGGATTTGGGGTGGGAACAAAGGCAATAGTTTCAGAAGATGTGCCTTTTTTAGATATTGTATATAAATTAACAGAATATAAGGGAGAAGGTAAATTTAAAAAATCAAAGGGAAAAGCAACTATTCCATTTCAAAAACAGGTATATAGATATATAAATGGAGGAAAGTATAGGGAAGATGTTATTTCCATATTCAGTGAAGTACTTCCTGGTAATCCGTTGATCACAAAGGTTATGGAAAATGGAGAGGTGGTGGATGGCGCCATTGAAGAACTAAGTGTTATTCGGGAAAGGGTTAAGCAAGAAGTATATAGGTTACCGGATAATTTAAAGAGATTAGAAAAAAATAAGGACTCATATCCAGTTAAATTTAGCCCATCATTGGAGAAAATAAAGTCATCTTTGTGAAATGAATAGGAAATATTATTAAGATGAAAGAAAGAAAAGTAAGTAGATTTGAGACCTTTGATCATGGGGCAGACATTGGTGTTAGGGGCTACGGAAACAGCGTTAAAGAAGCATTTTTAAATGGAGCAAAGGCACTTTTTGAATATATGTATGATGTTGATACTATCTCTAGAACAAATAAGGATATAAAAAAAATAGTTATTGAATTAGAAGATAGTGATCTTACATCTTTATTTATCAAATTTTTAAATACATTAATTTCTGAATCAGATATAAATTCTTTAGCATTTTATGATTTTTCTCTGAAAATTGAAGGACAAAAGCTTTTTTGTGAGGCAATGGGATATCCTGTTGATAGATGGTGTACAGGTGTGGAGGTTAAGGGAGCAACATATTGTGAGGCCAGGGTAGAAAAGGATAACAATATATGGATAGCCCAATGTGTTATAGATGTTTGAATTTAATTGTTTTTATGTTCCTTGACAAAAGGAACTTATGAATATATCTAATTTCTTAACGGGATGTGGCGCAGCCTGGGAGCGCACTTGAATGGGGTTCAAGGGGCCGTGGGTTCAAATCCCACCATCCCGATGAGGGTTAAAAAGGGATTGGGCTTTTGCCCAATCCCTTTTTTTATTTTTGCTGGACTCCTGACTATGTTTTTTCCTATTATTGATCCATGGGTAGATTTTTTTATAAAAATACATATTGGGTTGGAATAGCAATAACCATTATTTTTTCTTTTTTGTTTTTGATAAAATTTTTTCCTTTAAAGCTAATAGAACTCAAAAATTATGACCTATTTGTTAAGGTAAGATCCAGAGAAAAAATCCCCAATGATATTGTACTTATAACAATTGACGATAATTCTTTAGAAAGAATAGGCAGGTGGCCCTGGGATAGACGGATCATGGCAAAGCTCATCTATAACCTTTCCAGATTTGAGCCTGCGGTAATAGGGCTTGATATAATCTTTAGTGAACCCTCCAAAGACGATATGGTATTGGCTAAGGCCATGGACTATGCTTCTAATATAATTGTGCCAGGTGTTCTCATCTTCCATAAGAAAGATATGTACCCCAAAAAATTGGCTGAGGAATTTGCCTTAAGTGTAAAGAGAAATCATTTAAATTTGAAATACCTTCCACCTTCTGGAGATGGTTTACTTGTTCCGATAGATATATTTCAGGATGTTGCAGCAGGTTTTGGTCTTATAAATATGTTTCCTGACACAGATGGGACACTTAGATGGGAATCTCTTTACTTTAATTATCATGGATTCTTTATCCCCTCTTTCACCCTTGAAATAACTTCTTTGTATCTGGGGATACCCAGAGAGCGGATTTTAGTTGATCCAGCAAAGGGAATTTACCTGGGGAATAAGAAGTTTATTCCAACTGATGTATATGGGAGGATGCTGATCCCTTATTTTAACGATACTAGAACGTTAAAAAAAATATCTGCCTATAAGGTGCTTGAAAACCAGATAAGGCCAGAAGATATTCAGGGGAAAATTGTACTTATAGGTGCTACTGCAATAGGAATATATGATCTCAGGGTTACCCCTCTGACTCCAGTGATGCCAGGGGTTGAAAAGCACGCACATGTAATTGGAGGAATACTGAAAAATAGATTTTTTCATTGGGCTGATGATAACATAGTTTTATGCATTCTTATATTTTCAGGTCTATTATTTTCCTTTTTGTTCCAGACCTTAAAGGCCTTTTATTCATCATTGATCTTCATGTTAGTTGCAATAACTGGATTTCTCTTTGACTTTTATCTTTTTGATATAAAAAATTATTATCTGCCAGTTGATTATCCTTTTATTAATTGCGTTGTGATATTCTTATGTTCAATGGCAATAAAATATGGACAATCTGAAAAAAGGGCCTTTGAAATTAAAAAGATTTTTTCAAGCTATGTAACTGAACGGGTTGTTAATCAATTAATGGAGAATCCTTCACTTGTGAGACTGGGGGGAGAAAGGAAAGAAGTGTCTATCCTCTTTTCTGATATCAGGGGCTTTACCTCTTTGTCTGAGGATTTAAATCCTGAAGAGGTTGTTGAACTTTTAAATGAATATTTTAAGGAGATGACAGAAGTTATTTTTGAGTCAGAGGGAACCCTGGATAAGTTCATAGGAGATGCTATCATGGTCTTCTGGGGTGCCCCTTTGCCCCAGGATGATCATGCTATCAGGGCTGTTCAATGTGCAGTGAATATGCTTGAAAAGCTTAAGCCTCTGAAAGATAAGTGGAAGAAAGAAAAAAATCTGGATCTGGATATTGGAATTGGAATAAATACAGGGGAAGTATTGGTTGGAAATATTGGTGTAGAAGGAAAGAAAATGGATTATACTGTTATTGGAGACCATGTAAATCTGGCCTCAAGGCTGGAGGGTTTAAATAAGAAATTTAACACCAATATAATTGTCTCAGAGTTTACTTTAAAGATGCTTGATGTCTCTGTTACGGAAAATATATGTATAAGTGGACTTGCCAAGGTACAGGTAAAAGGAAAGAAAAGACCTGTTAAGATCTACAGTATAGAATTTAGGGACGGTCCTTGTGAAATAAGAGAACCGTCCAATTGGGAACTCATAAAAATGGATACCAAATAACTAAGGCATCTTTGCTTTCAGCGCGCCTGCTGCTGTTCCCTGAAAACTTTGTGTAGATGGGTCTATTTTCCCCGCAGCAACCCCCCCCATACCTTCTATTTTATAGCTTCCAATGGTTCCATGAAAAGTGGGACTCTCTGAATTAAGGTAGGCTCCCCATTTTTGATATATCTCATCCCACTGGGAAATTTTAAAAGTAAGGTTACTTATTTTAGTTCCACTTAACATTATCTGAGTATCTGGTGCTACAGTGGAATAATAGTGACCACTGACATCGTTAGATACCCAGATTACAGGTGGTGTTCCTGACTTGGTGGCAAAAAATCTCATATTATTTATCTGGACTTCAATTTCACCATTACTACCACTTACTGATGTGCTCCCAATCTCCACCACAGGAAAACCAAGGGTCATTAATTTATCTTTTCCGCTTCCTGTTGGATCGTCTATTAAATTTAAAAAATATCCTGTATCCAAGGTGGCTCCTATAGTTACTGCTTGAAAATAATACTGGTTTGGATCAAATGTGCCAATTGTCTCTCCCACCAATATGCCTGTTTCTGGATAAGGGGCAGATAGGTTCATATATGATCCATACATATTCCCTTTTATTGAATTGTAGAGTACCGAGTCTCCAAAAACTTCGTTGTCACTGGCAATAATTGAATTTAAGAAAATTCCTCCTCCATAAAATCCACTGGAACTATCCATAAAATCAACCACAACATAGTCTGCTTCATCAGAAGTATTTTCCAGGTAGTTTGCTCCCAGAATAATTTGAAATATGCCTGCTGTATGTTCATCAACAGGAGAAGATTCAAGTTTAAAATGGATGTATGAATGGGGATTGGTTATCCTATTTAAGTTTGTGGCAATAATTGAATTGAAGGTTGGCTGGAGGTCGTAATTTATTAAAGTATCAGAATCTCCATTTAAAACTTCCACTTCCTTGTAGTCTCCAAATGTAATTCCAAAATTAATTTCCGGTATAAATATACCATCTCCTGTATATGTGCTTCCCAGATGAGTTATCACAATACTTGTTTTGGGTGCTGCCCCAGTTGATTTATTGAATAGAAGATTATAGCCCACTACATGACAAAAAGTGTAGGGAGTTCCAAAAAGTTCACCTTTGATCAACCTTCCTCCCCAGTTGGGACCTAAAAATACTATATTTGAATCAGCTATTATATTCCCAAAGTCAAAAATCCCCACAGATTCTCCTGTATCAGAATGGGAAATCACTGTGGCACCCGATGTCTTTGTCCCGAACTCACCTTTTTTTAAGTAACGAAAAGAGGGCGCCTCAAAGTATTTCTCCCCCAGCAAGTGGGTATTGTCTGTGAGTTGAATCTTACAGTTGGATGAGCTGTCACATACTATCTGATAGGGAAGGGAATTTCCTATAGAATAGGAAAAAGTATTGGTGGAAGTCTGGTTAGATGCCCCGGATTCTTCTGTAGAGGTGATTTCCTCATATTCTCCAGTAAAAGTGGAGGTTTCTGTTATAGGGATTACTTCTTCTGTTGGTTTGGGATTTTCAAAGAATGATGTGGCAGTCTCCAGACCACCTTCTGTTTTAGAAAGGTCTTTTCCTGTTTCTACAACTTTTGTTATATCTTCTGGTTGAGGTGCATTAATAGAACCTGGTGCTGGATTTTCAGGTCTATTGTTTTCTTCTCCTCCCTTGCCTTTACCGGGATTTTTTTCTGGGGACTCAGGTGCGATGTTTATATTTTTTAAGATCCTCTCTTTTGTCTTGGGTGAAAATGGCCTTGGTATAGCAGGAGGCCTTCTCTCTCTTACAACAGTAGATTGATTTGGTAATAACAATACCATTTGCCTTGGGAGAGCAGGATTATATACATAGACCTTTCCAGTTAATACCATAATATTACTTATTGTAGCAAAATGGGTAACAATAAAATTTGTTCCCCTTACTCCAGCTACTGCTATTGGTGTCTTTATCTCAAATTTATTGGCATGGGGATCAGCCTTAATAATTTTTTTGACTTCATCGGAAACAAATGCTCCAATACTTCCTCGCTTTATATTGAAGGATGCCTTAAATTTGTTACGATCAAAACTATACTCACTGATGTCCACCCTGGATCTTGGACCTATTTTTAATATAGTGCCATCTAACAGCCTGACTTGAGCCTTTGACCTGGATTTCGTCCTTAAGATATCACCTGTGTAGAGGGTCATGCCGATAAAAGCTTTTTTAGCAGGGAATTTTCCCCCTGAAATTACATTCACTTTTCCCTGAATCTTGACTATATCCCCTACCTTTGTTGCTGCAATGGAACATAAGGGAAGAGATATAATGTATAAAAATAACAAAATTAATATCCTGTTTTTCATTTTACACTCCTACCTGGAAGTTAAAATTTTAAGTGTAATTCAAGCATTGTTACATTTCTACTATAATCATATATCTTAAAATTACTGTTATTATTTATGTAGATGTTATTAATACTAATTTCATATCTCTTTGATATTGGAAATATCAATGTGGCGCTGATAGTTAAAATATCATCTTCTCTCTTAGTTGGAGTTTCTGGAAATCCAGGTATTGTGGGCCATCCACTTTTTCTCCTAAGATCATTTTCTATAGTTATGGTATGGTTGTTTTCAAATTTCTGGTTTGTATATCCAATAGATGTAATCAGCTTCAGCTTTCTAATAAGTGGACATAAAATGCCTATATGGCCACCTGTTGAATGGGAATCCCAATTTTTCCCATCGGTATTGTCTTTTTGATATTCTCCTCTAACAAATACCAGGCCTTCCCCATTTTTAAAAACATAGTTGTATCCTAAAAGTGCTTTACTTTTTAAACTATCCCTATCTTCCTCTGGATCAGATCCAGATACGTATTTTAAATAATTTGTTTTTTCCAGCCCAATCATGAAATTTACAATATTTTTTTTGTTAATTTTAAAGGCCAGGGTTGGCTCCATTTGTCCTGAAAAAGAATACCTATCTCCTTTAAGCCATATGTATGTAAGTCCTGAGGGCAAAGTTAATGCCCATTTTTTGAATGTTATACCAGGAGTTAGAGTTATTTCCTGGCTGGATAGATTATATTCTATCTTATGGAAATATCTCTTTTCAGACATGTTGTAATCAATGTTTAAATAATAGGGGATGGGCAAAATTGGTGTATATGAAAAATTAAAGCTACCATAAACTCCACCATCTTTTTTTCTGGAAATTTCATCTACTGCTGCAAGTCCAATATTGTCCGAAGGTTTTGATACTACATTTGTATCATAAACTCCCCCAAACCTGAGGTCTATTGCCCATGGCTTGTATTCCTTTGTCAATCTGTCCAGGGATTTTAGATACTCTTTGGCAAATTTTGACATGTCTGTTTCAGGCGCTGATTTTACTATGCCTTTTAATATCTCTTTGGCCTTGGAGTAAGAGCGCATGTTTGCATAAATTATGGCTATTTGCAGGTCTGAAGACTCTTTTGTAGATGGATCTAGATGTCCTGCCTTTTCAAAAGCAGATATAGCCTTTTTAAACTGGCCCATTTTTTTGTATATAAGTCCTTTTAAGAATAGTATTTTTGAAGGGTAGATACCTTCTTTCTCAGCCTTATTTAAAAATTTTTCTGCTTCATCTAACCTGTTAACTTCATATAAGATCTGTATTAGTTCAACATAGGCATCATAAATTATAGGCTTAGAAGATATGGCCATTTTAAAAAATTTCTCTGATTTTTCGTATTCTCCCATTTGTTTATAACAAAGTCCCAAGTAAAAAGCTATTTTTGTAGAGGGACACGCATTATATGCCTGTTTAAGTGTTATGACTGCTTCTTCAAAATTTTCTTCTCTATAATTGATTATTCCCTGTGAAAAGAGCGAATTGCACTTATCTGAGAAATAAGAAAGACCTGGAACAGGTATGAGTAATATAATCAATAGCAGAAAACTAGAGGTCATATTTTTCATTTTAAATGACTCCTTTTTGTTTAAATAAGAGTATTTTTTTTAACATATCCAAAAAAATAAATTTAAGTCAATATAGAAAATTAAGTTTCTAGTGCATTGAGATTCCATTTTCCTTGCCCTATGGTTATAAAAGTGTGGAGCATGGTTGTCTTCTTTTTCCTTCTGTGATAACTTTCTTGCTGTTGCAAGAAATGGAATTTTAAATTAAAATTTTTGCTCCTTTAGCTAATTCTTAAAAAACCATGGAGGTTGGTCATGGCCATAAAATTTATTGACCAAATAGATATAAAAGGAAAAAGAGTGTTGGGTCGATTTGATTTTAATGTTCCTATTAAAGATGGAGAAATCCAGGATGACTCAAGAATAAAAGCAGCCCTTGATACAATAACATATATTTTAAAAAATGGTGGCAAACTAATTGCCTGTTCTCACCTAGGTAAACCAAAGGGAAAGAGGGTTGAGGACCTGTCCTTGAAACCTGTTGCCATGCGCCTTGGATATCTTCTGGATGAAGAGGTAAAGATGGCAGATGATTGTATAGGAGATGGTGTTCTGGCCATGGCCAATTCCCTTAAGGAAGGAGAAATTCTTCTCCTTGAAAATTTAAGGTTCCACAAGGGGGAGACTGAAAATGACACAGAATTTAGCAAAGAGCTGGCCAAACTTGCTGATGTGTATTTAAATGATGCATTTGGTGTGGTTCACAGAAAACATGCCTCTGTAGTAGGGGTTTGTGACTTTGTTGATACAGTTTGTGGTGGATTCTTAATCAAAAAAGAGGTGGAGTATTTAAGCAATTATCTTGCAAATCCAGAACGTCCCTTTGTACTTATAGCTGGAGGGGCCAAGGTTTCCACTAAATTGGGAGTGCTAAACAACTTAATGGAGAAGGTGGATAGGGTGCTTATAGGTGGAGCTATGGCAAATACCTTTAGAAAGGCACAGGGCTATCCCATTGGTAGATCAATTTTTGAGGAGGAATTGTTAGGTGATGCTTTAAAAATAATAGAAAAGGCCAAGGAAAAAGGGGTCGGTTTCTACCTTCCTGTTGACTATATTATGGGTAAAGACTTAAATGATGAAGTGCCTCTGGGGGGGTTCCCATATCAAAATCTGGACACAGAGGGAAAAATTTTTGATACAGGGCCAGCAACCCATACACTATATTCAGAAGTTTTAAAAGACGCAGGTACAGTTGTGTGGAACGGTCCAATGGGGGCTTTTGAAAATCCGACCTTTTCTCAAGGATCCTTTGGTATAGCCCAGAGTGTGGCTGCTGTATCTGGAGTGACTATTGTTGGAGGCGGAGATACAGATAATCTCATTCACAAATGTAAACTACAGGATAAAATAACATTTATATCAACAGGTGGAGGGTCCTTTTTGGAATTTCTAGAGGGTAAAGAATTACCTGGACTTAAGGCACTTGGACTATATGACTAGATAATAAGGAGTTGTTTTTATGAAAAAATTAATGGCTGCAAATTGGAAGATGTATAAAACACAAGATGAAGCCAGAAATACTGTAAGGGAACTGATCAAGATTTTGGGTAAAAATTTAGATGTTGATAGGGAGGTTTTGATATGTCCACCTTTTACATCCCTAAGTGTGGTAGCTCATGAAATAAAAGACATTCATTATGTCTCTGTGGGTGGGCAAAATTTTTATCCAGCAAATGAGGGCGCTTATACTGGTGAAATATCCCCTAAGATGCTACTGGATGCGGGATGTTCATATGCCCTGGTTGGACATTCTGAAAGAAGACATATCTTTTTAGAAAAAGACCAGTTGTTAAAAGAAAAAGTAAGATATGGACTGGAAGTTGGGTTAAATATAATTTTTTGTATTGGGGAAAAGATTGAGGAGAGAAAGGCTGGGAAGGTAGAGCAAGTACTGATTTCACAGCTTTCCATATTAAAAGGGTTAGTTAATGAAAAAGGGATAGAAGGTCGTCTTTCCATTGCCTATGAACCTGTATGGGCAATTGGTACAGGAGAGGTTGCGGGTGAAAAAGAAATATTAGAATCCCATGCCATTGTTAGACAGGAGCTTAAAAATATTTTTGGTGAGGCTGGGGATTCAATTAGGATTTTATATGGGGGGAGTGTGAAACCCGAAAATGCAGCAAATATAATAAGTATTGACAACGTAGATGGAGTCTTGGTAGGAGGAGCCAGTCTTAATGCAGAGAGCTTTAGTAAGATAATTACAGCGTAAATATTGAAATGTTGACAGCAGCTGTGACTAAACATTGAACATTTAAATTGAACAAAATAGTTAAGGAGGATAGTCTTGGAAACTCTGTTGCTTACAATCCATTTTATAGCATGTATCTTTCTAATAATTTTGATTTTACTTCAAAGTGGTCATGAGGGGATGGGAGTTATTTTTGGCGGCCCCAGTTCTTCATCTTTTTTTGGAAGTAGTGGTGCTGGCGGATTTTTAGTAAAAATGACAGTTGTTTTGGCTATAGTATTCTTTTGTACTTCCCTTGGCTTCACAATTTATGATTCCTCAAAAAAAATTAAGGTACAGCATTCAGTGATCCTGGAAAAACCAGTAAATAAAGTTAAAAGTATTCCTGCAGTCCCTGTAAAAAAGAAAGATAATGCTACAAAAAAATAACAAGAAAATTCTAGACAACTGGAAAAAAATTTTATAGATAGAATTTGTCTTGGATGCCGAGGTGGTGGAACTGGTAGACACGCTATCTTGAGGGGGTAGTGGGCATCCGCCCGTGAGGGTTCGAATCCCTCCCTCGGCATAAAAAGCTGACACAAAATGTGTCAGCTTTTTAATTTTGGAGAAGTAGTAGTATTAGTCCAAGTCCTACGTAACTGGTAATAAAGGCCATATAACTTTTTTTGATTCTAAGAGACAAAACTCCACCAACAAAGGAAATGGCCCAAACAAGTGGCCAGTTTATTTCCCTGCCAGTAATGGGAATATAGTTGTAGAGAGAGCTTCCTACCCTTATTACAACTAAATAAGATAGATAGAACCCAATAGTATTTATCATAAAAAGCTGTGCGAAAGATTTAACCACTCTTCCTTTTAAATTGTAAGATGGGGATGTGGAGATCATTTTTGTTATTTTATCGTAATCTTTGTTTTGTATTATCCTGTGGAATCTTTCTAACAACTTTCCAAAATGGGCAAATACAAGGGTGATCAAAAGCAATATATAAAAGAAGGGTGGATTAAGATTTCCAAAATAATTGCTTGCGCCTAATGTGAGAAATAGAGAAAATTGTCTTTGAGGTGGGATATATGTTCCTGCTGGGAAGGAGTCGAGCCATAAAAGCTCAAAAAAGATTCCACTACCTAAACAAATTTCAATGTTGGGTGAGAACAATGCGAATATAAGGGAGATGGCAATAGGCCTATCTATTAATCCCAAGGGCAGAAAAAATCTGGTTAGAGAAAAAGGAGGTGTTTCAAAAACTGTGTAAATCCTTTTTAAGGCAAGATAGGGGAAAGGATTAAGGTATTGCAGGAAGGAGAAAAAAGAGATAGTCAAGCTCCCCTAGGGGAGCTTGGGGAGAGAAGCCTTAAAAAGGAGGTTGTTTTTTATGTTAGTAAACAAAGAAGAGATAATCAAATTGTACAAAGAGGGGAAAGTTAAAGATTCTGAAGGGTTGGATGGTATTCTCAAGAAAGTGATGAAAGATATTATTGAGACTTTATATCAAGCAGAACTTACTGAATTTTTAGGATATTCTCCATATGATAAATCAAATAAACATACGGACAATTCCAGGAATGGTTATACTTCAAAACAGGTTAGATCTATTTTAGGAGAAATAGATCTAAATGTGCCTAGAGATAGGAAAGGAGGATATGATCCTTTAGTTATAAAAAAAGGACAAAGAGATATTACAGGCATGGAAGATAAGATTCTCTCCATGTATGCCAAGGGCATGAGCTGTAGAGATATTCAGGATCATCTTAATTCAATTTATGGAGTAGGGGTATCATCTGAGAGTATAAGCAGGATAACAGATTCTGTATTAGAAAAGGCTAAGGAATGGCAAAATAGGCCCTTAGAGTCTATTTATGCAATAGTATTTTTAGATGCTATATTTTTAAAAGCCAGGGTAGATGGGACAGTTAAAAATACAGCTGTATATGCAATGTTAGGGATAACTTTAGAGGGAAAAAAAGAGTGCCTGGGGATATGGATTTTAGAGACAGAATCTTCTAAGTTTTGGTTGGGTATTTTAAATGAATTGAAAAACCGGGGAGTAAAGGATGTATTAATATTTGCAACAGATGGGCTGCCAGGCTTCAGTGAGGCTATATCAGCTGTATTCCCAAAAGCAGAGCATCAAAGGTGTTTAGTTCATCAAATGAGAAATTCATTAAAGTACGTATCTTATAAGCACAGAAAAGAACTGGCAAAAGATTTAAAGAAGATATATACATCACCCACTGAGGAAATGGGTCTTTTAGAACTTGATAGGGTTGAAGAAAAATGGGGCGATAGATATCCTCATGTAATAAGGTCCTGGAGAACTAACTGGGATAATCTAAAGACATTTTATAAATATCCACCAGAGATAAGAAGACTTATATATACCACAAATCCAATAGAAAGCTTTAATTTTAAACTCAAAAAAGTGTGTAAGACAAAAGGAGTATTCCCAACTGAAGATGCCATTTTGAAACTCTTATACCTGGCAATTTTGGATATAAGCAAAAAATGGGCAGGTACCATAAGAAACTGGTCCAAAATATATCCTCAACTTTATATATTTTTTGAGGACAGGATTAAAAATGTAGTTCAATAGTATTAAGACTACAAAAGGATTTACACAGATTATGTTACAGGCTCGAGAAAAAAGTCCAAAAAAAAACTATAATAAAATGGAGTAGCAAAATTTATTTCCATAATTCATCCATGGTTATTGAAATGGGATTATTGGGTACGCATCTTAGGTCAAGATTTATACCTTTTTTATTTAAATATCTCAAGCAACTTATATCCTCTTTGCTCAAAAATATGTGGTCACATACCTGTATTTTCCCTGGTGAATAGTGGAGATTCCCTATGTTTAGGGTATTGAATTCAAGGCCAATGTCAAAGGCCCTTTTTGCGTCTTGACAGGTAGCAAATAGAATAAATAATTGTCCACTGTTGTTTTTGGTTTTAATTGTCTCAATAGTCTTTAAAATATCTTTTATGCCGCAAAAAAATATATTTAAGTTAGCAGGTATTGCCAGTTTTATTATTTCTTGTCTAACAGCATCCTTATTTAGTTCATTATTGGCAACAACCAAAAATCTGGATTTAAAATAAGGTACCCATGTCTCGATTACCTGTCCATGTATAAGCCTGTTATCTATTCTCACCCACATTTTATTGTCTTCCATTTGTGGAAACTTTCCTTTTTAGGACTTCTCCCGCAACCCTAATACCCTTTTTGCCAGCAAGTTTGGCCTCTTCTGCAAGCTCTTTTAGTGGTAGATTTCTGGATGAGAAAATTTTCAGCAACATTGGCAGATTTACTCCTGTAATTACGTCAAGGTTATTGGAATTTAATAGGGAAAAACTCAAATTACTTGGGGTCCCTCCAAACATATCTGTTAAAATTATAACCCCATCCCCTCTATCCAACTCCTTAGCACTGATCTGGATGTCCCCCAGGATTTCTTCCATTGGTTTTGATGTATCAATGGTAAGTGCCTTACAGAGCTCTTGTTTTCCCATAATTAATTCAGCAACTTCAATGAGCTTTTCTCCTAGATCCAGATGAGTAACTATGAGTACTCCAATCATGGTATACCTCTTGAATCCTGGCCAAGCCGAATGAAATTCTGGATACGGCTTGATAGGTCCTTGTTTGTATGTTTGTTTTTATCCCAGAGAAAGGTGTCGATGTTCCAATTGGACATTATAATTTTTAGCCTTTAGTTTTTTACATATTATTTCAGATATTGCCACAGACCTATGAAAGCCACCTGTACATCCAAAGGCAATTGCCAGTCTATAGCGTCCTTCCCTGGCATATAGTGGAAGTATAAATTCTAAAAAATCTTCTAGCTTTATTAAAAAAGTTTGAGATTCTTCAAATCGTAAGATGTATTTTTGAATTTTTTCTTCCCTGCCAGAGTAAGATTTTAGGTCTTTTTCAAAATATGGATTGGGCAAAAATCTAAGGTCCAGTACAATATCTGCCTCTTTTGGAATACCGTACTTATATCCAAAGGAGATTAGTTGTATTCTAAAACCAGCTTTATTATCTACTAAATAATTAAAACTAGACTGGATTTTTCGCCTTAAGTCATGAATTGAAAAGTTTGAGGTGTCAATAATTAATTTCGCTTCATCTCTTAGAGCATTAAGTAATTTTTTTTCTTCTTCTATAGCTTGTTTAAGCCCTATTTCCTTTGACTCAAGGGGATGGGGCCTCCTTGTTGTTGCATACCTTTTTATTAAAATATCGTCATCAGCTTCTAAAAATATGATTTGTGGTTCAATAGCAAAGGATACAAGTCCTTCTTTGATTTGATTCCAATCAGACAGATAATCTTTTTGTCTTACATCCACTCCAAGGGCTAGGCCCCTATACCTCCTGGGGTTTTCACTACTAAATAGTTCTGTAAGTCTCATTGTCATGGGTAAAGGAAGTCCATCTACAGCAAAAAAACCTATGTCCTCAAATACCCTTAAAGCTGTGCTTTTACCAGCTCCAGAAAGTCCCGTTATAATTATTAAAGGAAGTTTGAATTCATTCATTTTTCTAACCAGAGGTCAAAAGGTCCCAGATTCCCTCAACGCCTTCAGCTTCCATAAATGATTGTCTGAATTCAGGATCTTTAAGAAGTCTTGAGATATGGGCCAGGATTCTTAAGTGGAGTCCAGCTACATTTTCCGGGGCAAGTACCAAAAAGAAAATATGACACGGCTTTTTGTCAAGGGCATCAAAATCCACTCCCAGAAAGCTTCTTCCAACAACTACAATAATTTTGTTAAGTTCATGTAATTTGCCGTGGGGGATGGCAACACCATCCCCTATGCCTGTAGATCCTAGTTGTTCTCTCTCTATAAGTACCTTGTAAGCATTTTTTATATTTAGCCCTGGGAATTTGCCCTCTAAAGGTTTAACTAGCTCTTTTAAGACTTCCTGTTTTGTGGTTGACTTTAATTCTGGGAGTATCAGATCTTTACTTAAAAACTCAGATAATTGCATTTTTTCTCCCTTAACTGTATTAGTGTGGATCTATTAGCCCAAAATCGCCATTTTTCTTTTTATATAAAACATTAACTCGCTTGGTATCAGCATTTATAAACACTATGAAATTATTGTCGCTTCTTTGTAATTCTATTGCTGCATCCTCAATTGAAATCGGTTTTGGAATATAATTATCTGACATCACAATATTGGGAGTTCCTTCTGAGAGGGACTTTTCCCCTGGTTGTTGTTTAAAAGTCTGTGACTTAGTAAGTTTACCTTTTCTTCTGTCCTTTTCTTTATCTTTCATTTTCCTGAGTTGAGCATCCATTTTATCCAATACCTTGTCAATTGATGCATACATGTCTTGTGATTCTTCTTGGGCAGATATATGAATATCATCTGCATTGAAAACAACATCTATTTTTTGCCTATATTTATCTACTTCCATATTTACTTGCAAAAAAGCGCTATCTACCCTTTTTATATATTTTTCAAGTTTACTAAAACGGTTTTGAGCATATTTTTTTAGATGATCTGAAGGTTCAAAGTTCTTGAAATTAAATTGTAGTTCCATATTGCCTCCTTATATGGTTTTAAAAAAATTTTTTTCTTTTGCTAGAAGATGGGATACCCATTGATTCTCTATATTTTGCTACAGTACGTCTTGCTATGTTGATTTCAAATTTTTCTTTTAATATCTCTGAAATTTTTTGGTCACTTAATGGTTTTTTAGGGTCTTCTTCTGAAATTAATTTCTTTATATAATATTTTACGCTTTGTGCAGATACTTCATTACCACTTTCAGTATTAAGTCCACTATTGAAAAAGAATTTCAACTCGAAGATACCATGGGGAGTGGAAATATATTTATTAGTTGTTAATCTGCTTACAGTTGATTCATGAACTCCAATATCTTCTGCTATGTCTCTAAGGACAAGGGGCTTTAAGTGTGTAATACCATTTTCAAAAAAATCTCTTTGAAATTTCACAATACTTTCAATGACCTTATAAAGTGTTCTTTGTCTTTGATGAATACTTCTTATTAGCCATAGGGCATCTTTAAATTTGGATTCAATATATTCTTTGTCTTTAGTATCCTCTTTTTTTAGTAGCTCCAAATAATAATCGTTGATTTTTATATTTGAAAAACCTTCATCATTTAGTATTATTACAAAATCATCTTCATACTTAAAAATATATGCATCTGGGCTGATATAAATTGTTTCCCCTTCACTGTAATTATTACCTGGTTTTGGATCTAGACTCTTTATAATTTCAACGTATTCTAGGACCTTATCCAATGGAATGTTTAGATCTTCTGCTATTTGATTGTATTTTTTCTTTTCCAGATACGGCAAGTAGTCTTCTATAATTTTTTTTATTGTCTCATCTAGTATGCCGAGAAATTTTAGTTGTTCTATAAGACACTCTTTCAAATCTCTGCTTCCCACGCCAACTGGGTCAAACTGTTGGATTTTCTTTAAGACCTTTTCCACCTCTTCTGGTGATTTTTGTGCGATAGTGGCTATTTCTTTTATGGGGCTATCTAAATAACCAGAAGAATTAATGTGTTTAATGATTATTTCCCCAATTTCTATTTCTTCTGGATCCATATTTGATAGGTGAAGCTGCCAGAGTAGATGGCTTTCCAAAGTTGGTTTTGATGCGCAAAATGCCTCTAGGTTTGATTTTTCATCTTGGAACTCAATTTCTCTGGCAATTTTTGAGGAACTGGAAAAATATCCAAGGTAATTTTCCCATTCAGCATGTTTAAGTAGATTTTTTTCATCGATTTTAATTAAACCTGGAATATCGTTGCTGGAGATTTTTTGTTCATTGTTTGGTTCCTGTATTTCTGTGGTGGTTTCCTCAAGTAGGGGGTTTTCCTGCAATGCCTGTTGAACTGTCTGGACCAGCTCAAGCCTTGAGAGTTGTAAAAGTTTTATTGCCTGTTGTAATTGAGGGGTCATTACAAGCTGTTGGGTTAATTTGAGGCCCTGTCTCAGTTCCAAACTCATTATCTAACTACTACCTCCTCTGAAAACTCCCATTTAATTTATTTATATCCCAGGCTTCACAATTTCTGCTTATCAAATATTATGCCATATGTATTGTCCCAAGGCAAATTAAAATTGGTTAGTTTTTTATAGTTTTATTAGTTTATAACTCAAAATGGTTTCCAAGATATATTCTTTTGGCCATTTGGTTTTCAGCTACTTCCTTAGGTGATCCACTTAAGATAATTTTGCCCTCATATACCAAATACACTAGATCACAAATTTTCATGGTATCTCGCACGTTGTGGTCTGAAATTAATATACCTATCCCTCTTTCCTTTAGTTTTGCAATAATGTTTTGAATATCTAAAATCGCCAATGGGTCTATGCCTGCAAAGGGTTCATCTAATAAAATAAATTTGGGTTGCCTAATTAATGCCCTGGCAATTTCAAGGCGCCTCCTTTCCCCTCCTGATAAGTAACAGGCCTTTTGTTTTTTTAAGTGAAAAATTCCCAATTCCTTTAATAAAAATTCTTCTCTTTCTTTTTGTTCCTTTGGAGATAATCCTGTAAATTCCAGGATAATCTTTAGATTGTCTTCTACTGTAAGTTTTTTAAAGACTGAACTTTCCTGTGGTAAATAACTAATTCCCTTTCTTGCTCGCTTATATAGTGGCCAGGATGTAATGTGATCATCATCTAAAAAAACCTCCCCCTTTGTGGGGGAAATTATGCCCACTAACATGTAAAAGGTCGTGGTCTTGCCTGCTCCATTTGGACCAAGGAGACCCACTACTTGTCCACTGGACACACAAAGACTTATATCCCAAACAACTGTTTTTTTACCGTAACTTTTTGAAAGTTCCCTAGCTTCCAGTTTTGATTTCATACTATATTTAGTCTTTATTTTTTTGTTGGGTTAATTTTCTTTTTTATCCTCATAAAACTTTAAATTCTGACTTGGTTTTGTGTTATCTGATTTTTGTTTCTCTGGATAAAAAGTAATTTCAACCTTGTTTGAACTGTTGGAAAATATTTCACTGGTATTTTTATTTAAGTCAATAATCAACTTAGCACCTTGAATTTTATTTTTGTTTTGAATAAGTGTTACATTATTAATTAAAGTGATTCTTTGGTTTTTTAAATCATATTCAGCAGTGGAACAATAACCTTCTTTGTCTTGAAATATTATGTGTACATGGCCTGTAGCTATCATCAACTTTATAATACTTTTTTTATTTTTATCATTTATATTTTTTGTATGTTTACTTAAAATAACTATTAATTTATCTGATTCAATTGTTAAGTCTTTACTTTTTGCAACAACTTCCTTTTCAAATAATACCTTATTTTCCTTTTGAAGATAAGTAGCCTTCTCTGCATTTATGGTAACTGGACTTGACCAATGCGATTTCGATCTACTATCTAGTTTAGTAGATGAATTAATGTTTTTGCAAAAACCAGTCTTATTCACAAATACGAAATGTAATGATAAGAGTAAAAGTATAAATTTTTTCATATAATTATCACCTTGACATTTTTTGTAATGGTTATGCTGCGATCATTTAGATCTATTACACAATCTGTACCTTGTACAGTTAATTTATCTTTTTTTAATTTTATGCCATGGTTAAATACAATTTTATTTACTCTTAAATTAAAATACATAAAATTGGCATTGAGTATAATGTCTCTGTACTTGCCTTTAATCTGGTGTTCTAATTTTATTTTTTGTGAATTCTTGTAATAGACTCCGCTTAGTGCCATTATTTTAACAGTGGAATTATCGTTTAAGGTGATCAACAGGTTAGGGGATGTAAAATAAATCTCAGACAGCTTGTTTTTTGAGAGGATTTTCTCCGCCTTTATCTGCCACAAGGTGTTTTTTTTACTGTAACCCTTTATAAAGGCTTTTTGTATAATAGATTCAAATGGAAGATTTTTTATTAAAAAGGGCTGAGATTGACTTGTCCTTTTTGGAGTCCATAAAAAATGTAGTAAAAGAGCAAATGCAATAGTAAGTATGAAAAATAGTGCTAGAAATTTTCGTTTAACCATTTTTCCCATAACTGTTCCAATTTGCCTTGGGTACTCAATATGAAATTTATTGCTTCCCTAAGTGCTCCCTCTCCTCCTTTTTTTTGAGAAATCCACTTTGCTATTTTTTTGATCTCTGGTTGAGCATTTTTTACTGCCATGGGAAATCCCACCAATTTCATGGCAGGCGCGTCAACCCAGTCATCTCCTAGATATGCCATTTGCTCAAAATTTAGTTCCTTTTCCTTAGAGATTTTCCTAATAATATGATCCTTTCTTATAAAACCTTGGTAATATTCTTTAATACCCAGTTGCTTTAATCTGGATTTAACTGCTTCGGATTTCAGTCCTGTAATTATTATTATCTCTAAACCTGCCATTTGTGCCAGTTTTACCCCAAGTCCATCCTGGACATTGAATTTCTTGAATACCCTTCCCTGGTCGTCATAATAAAGTCCTCCGTCAGTTAAGACACCATCCACATCACTTATAAGTATTTTAATTCTTTCAACCAATTCGTTCATGAGATTGCCTGCTTTATTTTGAGGAGTGTTTTAATTAAATTTTCAAGATGGTCAAGGGGCCAGCTGTTAGGGCCATCGCACAGTGCTTTATCTGGATCAGGGTGGACTTCCATGAAAATACCATTACAACCAGCTGCCACAGCACAGCTAGAAAGGTGGGGAACATATTCTCTTTTACCACCAGATGATGCGCCCTTTCCCCCTGGCAGTTGTACTGAATGGGTTGCATCGAAAATTACAGGACATCCTGATTGCTGCATAATTGGGATAGATCTAAAATCAACAACAAGATTATTGTACCCAAAAGAAGTACCCCTCTCTGTTAACCAAATTTTATTATTGCCCGTTGATTTAACTTTATAAACGGCATTTAAGATGTCCCAGGGCGCTAAGAATTGTCCTTTTTTTATGTTTATAATTTTATCTGTCTCTCCCGCTGCAATTAATAGGTCTGTTTGTCTGCATAAAAATGCTGGTATCTGAATTACATCTACAACTTTTGCTGCCCTTTGAGCCTGGGATGGCTCATGTATGTCAGTTGTCACAGGCAACTTGGTTACTTGTTTTACTTTATGTAATATCTCTAGACCTTTATCAAGTCCAGGTCCTCTGTAGCTATTGATGGATGTCCTGTTTGCTTTATCAAATGAACTTTTAAATATGACGAGCAGATTGTATTTTTCTGAAAGTTCTTTTACCTTTTTGGCCACAGATAAAACAACTTCTTGGCTCTCAATTACACATGGCCCCAATATGAAGAATAAATTTTCGTAACTCTTTTTATACATATCCTCTATGTCCTTCATCTCTATCCTCGTAGCCTAATTTTTGAATTTTTTTGCTGCTTTTATAAAGTCCACAAATAATGGATGAGGCTCCATTGGTTTAGACTTAAATTCTGGATGAAATTGGCACCCCACAAACCATGGGTGATCTTTTATCTCTACAATTTCAACCAATTCTTCGTCTGGAGACAGTCCACTTAAAACAAGTCCATTTTGTTCAAATTTGTCAGCATATTTCTTGTTGAACTCATATCTGTGTCTATGTCTTTCACTTATTAACTCTTTTTTATATGCTTTATAGCTCTTTGTATCTTTTCTGAGTTTGCAAGGGTATGCCCCAAGCCTCATGGTCCCACCTTTATCAGAACCTGGATCTCTCTTTTGTACACACCTTTTCCTAAAGTCAAACCATTCTGTCATGAGATATATCACTGGATCAGGGGTATTGGGGTCAAATTCAGAAGAATTTGCTTTAAGCAATTTTAAAACATTCCTGGCAAATTCAATTACTGCACATTGCATCCCTAAACATATTCCTAGAAAAGGAATTTTCTTTTCCCTGGCAAATTTGCAGGCAAGAATTTTCCCCTCAACTCCGCGATAACCAAAACCTCCTGGCACCAAAACCCCTTGGACATCCTTCAATTTTTCGTACACATTGTCCACTGTTAGTTCTTCGGAATTAACATAAACCAGCTCAGGTTTTACACTATTTGCTATTCCCCCATGTACAAGGGCCTCATGGAGACTTTTATATGATTCTTTTAAGTCAACGTACTTCCCCACAATTGCTATTTTGGGACCAGGGTTTAAGGACTTTAGTTTGGCTGTAAGATCTATCCACGGGGTTAGGTCTGGATTTTTTGCTGGGAGTTTTAACATAATGGCTATTTTTTGATCTATGCCTTCATTGTAAAAGGTCAGGGGAACCTCGTAGATGTTTTCAACATCCACAGCAGAGAACACAGCGTCTGGATCAACATTACAGAATAAAGCGATTTTTCTTTTTATGCCTTCATCTAATTCCATCTCACTTCTACACAGTATGATGTCTGGTTGAATACCTATGCTCCTTAGTTCTTTTACACTGTGTTGGGTGGGTTTTGTCTTTAACTCTCCTGCAGTTTTAATATATGGTACCAGGGTGAGATGTATGTATAAAACATTTTCTTTTCCAAGGTCATAGCGCATTTGCCTGATAGCTTCTAGGAAAGGCTGTCCTTCAATATCTCCTACAGTGCCTCCAATCTCCACTATTGCCACGTCTTCATTGTCTCTTACTACATTTAAAATGGACTGTTTTATTTGGTCTGTGATATGGGGAATCACCTGTACCGTCCCTCCAAGATAATCGCCTCTACGCTCTCTTTTTATGACTTCATAATAAATGCTTCCAGAAGTATAATTGTTGTGTTTCCCCATGGGAATTCCTAAATACCTTTCATAATGCCCGAGATCCAGATCAGTTTCAGCACCGTCGTCTGTTACATATACCTCCCCATGTTGGAATGGGTTCATTGTTCCTGGATCCACATTAATATAAGGATCTAATTTTTGAATGGTGACCTTAAGCCCCCTTGTCTTGAGTAATGCACCAATTGACGCTGCTGCCAGCCCTTTGCCCAGTGATGATAATACTCCTCCAGTGACAAAAATAAACTTTGTCCTACTATTTTTCATGGTTAAGACATCCCTTTTGTTTTATTGTTAAAAGGATTTGTTTCGTCCTTTAATAGGCAAATTCTATACACCTAGCTCAAGTTTGTCAAAATTTGGGCTAACATTGTAATTTGCTTATTCCATTAAATCCGATTATTAATTTATCTGCCTATTTCTTTAGCTCCAATTATTGATTGGGTTATGGATCAAAAGGCAAAGTGATTAGTAATTAGTGATTAGTGAAAGGTAGAAGGATGAAGAGCACCTAAAACGTTGAACTTTGAACTTTACACACATACACAGACACAGTCCTCAGTCCACAGCTAGACTGGACTCATCAAAGCTTGAGATATGAGAGTTATAAGGAATGGACAAAAAAGTCTATTTTTTTCCTTTGAATAAAAATACTTGACACAAGATTTTCACGGATATATTATAAATTTTCCATTTGAAACATGGAGAGGTGGCCGAGCTGGCTGAAGGCGCTCGCCTGCTAAGCGAGTATAGAGGCTAAAACCTCTATCGAGGGTTCAAATCCCTCCCTCTCCGTTTTAATTGGGTTGAATTAAAAAAATGAATTTGTGGGAATGTTAAAACAAAAAAGCCCTCTCTTTATAGAGGGCTTTTTTGTTTGTATTACAAAACATTATGACATCTTTCTTTTCTTCCAAAGCTGTATTTCCTGCATCTTTTTTCTTCTTTCTCTGGCAAGGGACTTAGCTATTAAAGATTGGGTTTTCTTATAACCCCATTTCTTTTTGTATTCTTCTGGGGTTAAACCATGACTTTTGAGATGTCTCTTTGTAAGTATTCTAAAAGATTTTCCACATTCAAGACATACAACAGATTTTTCTCTAATAGCCTTTTTGGGATCTACTGCTGGCTGTTGCTGTTCTTCCTCTTCCCCTTTTGCGTCTTTACCTTCTACTAAACCCTTTAATTGATCAGCAAGAGATTTCACCATTGAAGTAATTTCTTCTTCTGTCATGTTTCTAACACTAGCCTGGGCTTTAACAATTTCCAGGGCCTGTTTGATGTATTCCTCCATTTCAATACCTCCTTATAGTTAAAATTTTTTTTGCATTACACCAAAGTACCAAAACAAGATGTGCTCATAAATAAAAATTAAAAAACAATCAATAAAAAATCGAAATAAAAACAATTTAAACAATTATAAATTTAAGATGTAATTAAGTCAAGCCCATATACCTTTTTTGTTTAAAAAATAGTTATGCATTTATTAGACATATCCCTATAACAGATTGAAATAATATATAATATCTACTTGTTTTACATTAGTTGTTTGGGCTAATTTCTCTTGTATATTTTTTTTCCCACTCCCATGCAGTTTTTATTATAAACTCTAGATTATCATATTTAGGTGTCCATTTGAGAATATTTTTTATTTTTGTGCTATCTGCTATCAACTCAGGTGGATCTCCTTCCCTTCTATGAGTTTCTTCAACGAAAAAATCTATACCTGTAACTTTTTTGACTGTATCTACAACTTCCCTTACTGTAAAACCATGGCCATAACCACAATTAAATACATCGCTAATATTGTTGTTTATTAAATAATCCATTGCCAAAATATGTGCTTCTGCAAGGTCTACAACATGGATATAATCCCTAACACATGTACCGTCTTTTGTGGGATAGTCAATTCCAAAAATTTGTAGTTTGTCAAATTCTCCTCTGGCAGTTTTGAGTGCCCTGGTTATTAGATGGGTAGATTCCCTGTAAGCCTGACCAATCTTGCAGTCTGGATCAGCTCCAGCCACATTGAAATACCTCAGGGATATGTAGTTAAAATTTGAGGAGTAAGATATATCCCTTAAAATTTTTTCCACAAATGTTTTAGACTGTCCGTATGGATTAATGGGTTCCAATGGGTGATTTTCTGTTACAGGAATTTTAGAGGGTATTCCATATACAGCAGCAGTAGATGAGAATATAAGATTATTTATCTTGTTGTTTATCATTGATTTAATTAGAGTTAAGGTGTTTGATGTGTTATTTTGATAATATTTTATAGGGTCTTTCACTGATTCATTGACCTGAATAAATGCAGCAAAATGCATAACTATATCTGGTTTAAAGTCTTTAAAAACCTTATTTAATAAATTTTCGTCTCCAATATCTCCCTTTATTAAGTCTCCATATAACACTGCCCACTTATTTCCGTTGGACAGGTTATCATATACCACTATTTGGTGTCCATATTCTCCAAGTAATTTAACCACATGGGAACCAATATAACCGGCTCCTCCAGTTATCATAATCCTTGCCATAAATGAGTCTCCTTGTTGTTAACTATTTTTAATCTAATAACATAATTAGATTTGGCTTTTTTTAAAAGTATAGTTGACATTATTTTCAAAATCAATAAAGATTTTCTCCTTATTTTGGAACTTTTCTTCATATAGATTTTTATATACAATGCTATTTAAAATTTATTGCAGGAGTTTAACTATGGGGAATAAGGTGATTATTTTAGATAAACAACAAATCAAAAGGGTTATCCAGAGACTTTGTTTTGAAATCTTGGAAAGGCATGGAGACTGCGAAAATTTTGCATTGATAGGAATACACAGAAGAGGAGTATTTTTGGCTCAGAGGATAAGAAATATTTTGCAGGAAAATACAAAGAGCAAGATCCCCATGGGCAAATTGGACATCAATTTTTATAGAGATGATTGGACTTCTTTAGACAAGCATCCAATTATAAATGAAACTGAGATTCACTTTGACATTAATGGAAAGAAGATTTTACTCGTAGATGATGTGATTTACACGGGGAGAACCGTGAGGGCAGCCCTTGACGCAATACTTGATTTTGGTAGGCCTTCAAAAGTAGAGTTGCTGACACTGGTTGATAGGGGACATAGAGAGCTGCCAATCCACCCTGATTATTGTGGGAAAAAGATCGATACTGCAAGACGAGAACATGTGGATGTTCTTCTAGAAGAGATAGATAAAAGAGATATTGTGGAATTGCACAAGACATAATTTTTATTTTTATAATTAATATTCAGGTTAGAAATATTTAATAGTCTAATCATATAGCTAATAGAGGGAGTAATATGATAAAAAAATTGCTAGTTGCAAATAGGGGAGAAATTGCAATTAGGATCATGAGGTCTGCCCAGGAATTGGGAATAAAAACAGTGGCTATTTACGAAGAGACCGATAGATTTGCATTACATGTAATGAGGTCAGATGAGGCGGTGTGTATTGGACCTGGACCAAGGAAGGACTATTTAAATATTGAAAAAATAATTCATGCTGCCAAAGAGGTTGGGGCTGATGCCATCCATCCAGGATATGGTTTTTTGTCTGAAAATCCTGACTTTCCCAAAAAATGTAGAGAAGCTGGACTTATTTTTGTTGGTCCGCCCTCTGATATAATCTGTAAGATGGGAAGCAAGGTAATTGCACGAGAGATTATGAGTAACGTGGGTATACCGCTGATTCCAGGTACTGAGACGTTGCCTCCAGGAAGTGAAGGTGAGAAATTTGCCCTGGATTTTGCCAGAAAATATGGATTCCCAATAATGATAAAGGCCGTGTCTGGTGGCGGCGGCAAGGGTATTAGGGTTGTTACAACTGAAGAACAATTAATATCAGGGTTAAAATTGGCAAGGTCCGAGGCAAGGATTTCATTTGGAAATGAAGATATATATCTTGAGAAAGGGATTGTTAAACCCCGACATGTGGAAGTTCAAATCCTTGCAGACAATTTTGGGAATGTGATCCATCTTGGATCAAGAAATTGTTCAATACAGAGAAGGCACCAAAAGTTAGTGGAGATGGCACCTTCTTTTTTACCTCCTGCAATTGATAGGGAAATTTGTGAAGCAGCAGTAAGGGCGACCAGGTTGGCTGGCTATAGAAGTGCCGGAACAGTGGAGTTTTTAGTGGATGTAGATAACAACTATTATTTTTTAGAAGTAAATACCAGAATTCAGGTGGAGCATACAGTAACTGAAATGGTCACTGGTATTGATATTGTCAGGGAACAACTTAGAATTGCATCAGGTGAACCCTTATCCATAAAGCAGGAAGACGTAAATGTAAGGGGCTGTGCTATTGAACTGAGGATAAATGCAGAAGATCCAAAAATGGGCTTTATGCCAAGTCCAGGGTTGATTGAAGCATATCAATCTCCTGGAGGTCATGGAGTAAGGTTAGATGGTGCGGTTTATCAAGGCTACGAGATTCCTCAGTTTTACGACTCCCTTATAGTAAAATTAACAGTATATGGTTTTACATGGAAAGAGGCAGTGGATAGATTAAGACGTGCCCTTGGTGGATTCAATGTTGTTGGTGTTAAGACCACTATTCCATATTATAAGGCGATTATTGAGGAGCCTGATTTTATGGCCAGAAATTTTGATACTACATATATAGATAAACATCCAGAGCTATTAAATTATAGGGAACATGAAGATGAAATGGATAAATTGGCAAGGTTTGTATCAGAAGTTAATGCTCATGGATGCAATCCATACATTTGATGGTGATATGTATATTGTGTAAGTGTGTGTGTATGTGTGGGTGTGAGTGAAAGTTACAGAGCATATACACAGTCCACAGACCACAGACACAGCAAAGATCGAACAATAGAAGGTGTGAGAAGGAGTTATTTTATGTTAAGAGAGATGACAAATAGCCAAATTGTAGAATATGTAAAAAATTTTGATGGATATATGCTTACAAACAATGAGAGAGATGTTTCACAGTCTGACTTTAAGGGTCGCATTATGCCGTGGACCACCCTAAGGGCAGCATCTCCTCGGGATATGGTAGGCTATTTTGCATTTGAGGTGTCTGGCGGTGCTTCTGTGCATGTGGATCTTATGAAGAAACAAATTAATCCATTTGATAAATTGAGTCTCGTTAGAAAGGCCATGCCAAATACCCTTATTCAGGCTGGTGTCAGAAGCCACAATTTATTTGGATATCGTCCTTATGGGGAAAATGTAATAAGAAAGGTTATCTCCCAGATTGCAAAATATGTAGATGTGTTTAGGGTGTATGATTTTTTAAATCACATACCAAATATGAAGATAATAGGCGAGGAAGTGATAAAAGCTGGAAAGGTCTTCATGCCTTCCCTTTGTTTTGGTATTGGTGCAGAGCACACAAATGAGTTCTATCTGTCCAAGGTCCAGGAAATTGTGGAGTTATTTGGTACAAATTTAATTTTATGTATAAAAAATTCCTCTGCAGTTGGTCCTCCAGAAAGGATATCTGATTTAATTAAGGCCATAAATTCAGAATTTCCCGAGGTACCGCTTGCTTATCATGGCCACAACACAGATGGGAATGATCTGTCCAGGATGGTTGCTGCAATTAAAGCAGGGGTCAAGATAGTTGAGGTGTGTGACCATGGATATGGAGCTTGGTATTCCCAGGCCCCAGCACTATCTCTTATTCAATTGTTGGATGAATATGACATAAAGCCCAACGGGTTAAATATTGAGGCAATTATTGAGACTTCAGAAATTATTAGATTTGAAAGAAGATACTACGCTGATTTTGAGAGTCCTTTTAGGGGGATAGATCCATTGGTACATGCCCATAGGTTGACAGGAGGGGCAGTGTCCATGGCATATGAACAGGCTGAAGCCCTAGGACTTTTACAGAGAATAAATGAAATATTCAAAGAACTCTCAATGGTTATACTGGAACTTGGAGACATCTGGCCCCTTACACCTGGGAGTCAAATCCTCTGGTCAACTGCTGTTAGCAATGTTTTATACGGTAGATATGAACAACCCTCAGATGATTTAAAGAGGCTCCTTCTTGGTGGTTATGGGCCTTTCCCATTTTATGATCCTCCAGAATGGATCTATGAAAAGGTATTTAAAAAAGAGATAAAAACTGGAAGCAGCGTAAGGAGTCAACCAGTAGCCCAGGAAGATTTAGCTAAGAGAAAAAAAGAGTTGGAGGAGGAAATAAAAAGGGAACCAACAGATGAAGATTTGGCTCTATATCTTTTATTCCCAAGGGATTTTGTAGAGTATGTAAAATTTGAAGAAAAATTTGGAAGGACATGGTTGTTACCCCCTGACATATGGTTTCATAAAGGCAGATTTGAAAACGGCAGAAGGATTTCTTTTTCCGATGACACGGGAAAGCTCCACTGGATAGATATTATATCAACTCAACTTTTTGAAGATCAGGTAAAGACTTCATGTCTGGTAGACCATCACTTTAAGACTTATAGCGTAAAAGTGGCAGAGAAATAGAAATGTCTAATATCAGGTTTACAATCACCAAATTTCCAAATAAAATATCTATAAGGATTAGGAAAGAATTAACAACCTATTTTAAGGAAGAGGAGGAATAACTATGGATTTTTTTAAAGGAGCATTTACTGCCCTTATAACACCTTTTAAAAATGGGCAAATAGACGAAGAAAAGTACAGAGAGCATATAGAGTGGCAGATAGAAAAGGGTATCCATGGCTTGGTCCCTTGTGGAACCACTGGAGAATCTGCTACAATGTCCCATGATGAACACAAGAGGGTGATAAAAATTTGCGTGGAACAGGTTAAAGGCCGTGTTCCGGTAATTGCCGGGACAGGCTCAAATAATACTAAAGAGGCCATTGAATTAACCGCCTTTGCCAAAGAGGCTGGTGTTGACGGGGCCCTGGTGATAACTCCATATTACAACAAGCCCACCCCACAGGGATTGCTCCTGCACTACAAAGAGATTGCAAAAGCAGCTCCCATTCCAATAGTTGTATACAACGTCCCTGGGAGGACAGGAACTAATCTATTGCCTGAAACCCTTTATGAAATAAAGAAGAATGTACCTGAGGTCATTGGGGTTAAGGAGGCAAGTGGAAATATAAGGCAGGCATCGGATATTTTAGAGTTATGTGGAGAGGACTTTATAGTGCTTTCAGGAGATGACTTTATTACCTTTCCAATGCTTTCAATTGGTGGCAGAGGGGTAATCTCTGTTGTAAGTAACATAGTGCCTGATAAAATGGCATCCCTTTGCAACAGTTTTTTTGATGGTAATATTGAAGGTGCAAGGAGACTTCACTATGAGCTTGCCCCCTTATGCAGGGCAATGTTCTTTGAGACCAACCCAATACCAGTTAAGACATCTCTTCACCTAATGGGTAGAATAGAGATGGAACTTCGCCTCCCTTTATGCGAAATGAAACCTGAAAATAGACAAAAACTTGAAAGTGTTTTGAAAAAAGCAGGTCTAATATAACACATTTGTTGTAAGAGAATCCAGACAACGCTCCATTCCCTATTGCTATTTTTTTATGGATATTTATTAGCCCAAGTTTGTCATTTTGATAGACTTGGGCTAATAGGTGACTCCACTATTTCATTGGAGGCTTTATTCGTCCAGGGGACTCTTGACCCTCAGTAAATCCTTCCTGGCCACGTGGGTGTATATCATGGTTGTCTGAAGGTTTTTATGCCCCAGCAACTGCTGCACGGTCCTGATGTCGTATCCTTTCTCCAGTAGATGGGTGGCGAAGCTGTGCCTTAAGGTGTGCACAGAGGCGTTCTTTGGGATTCCTGCCCTGCTCACCGCTGATTTGAACGCTTTCTGAAGGGAATTGGGATGTACGTGATGCCTTCTTACAACGAGTTTCTGAGGATCCACGGAAAGCGATTTGGCGGGGAATACCCAGAACCACGCCCACTCCTTCCCTGCATTGGGATACTTTCTTTCCAGGGCATGGGGAAGCCAAACCCCGTTTATTCCCTCCTTCCTGTCCTTCTCGTATAAGGATCTCACCTGTGCAAGGTGCCTGATGAGTCCGTCCTTGAGGGTTTCTGGAAGTACGGTTACCCTGTCCTTGTCACCTTTCCCGGAACGCACTATTACCGCGTTCTGTTCGATGTCCAAGTCTTTTACTCTGAGTCTTACGCACTCCTGGAGTCTAAGGCCACACCCATATATGAGCATGGCCATGAGCTTCTGCACCCCAGACATGTGACGAAAGATCTCTTTCACCTCCCTTGGCGTGAGCACCACGGGAAGTCTTCTTCGCTCCCTGGCACGAACAGCGCTAAGTTGATCTGCCACGTCTTTTTTTAATACGTGGCGAAAGAAGAACACAAGGGCATTAAGGGCCTGATTCTGGGTGGATGCAGATACCTTCTTTTCCACGGCCAGGTGGGTAAGGAAGTCCCTGAGATCGCTACCCTGGAGATGCGATGGCTCCTTTTTTAACACAAAGGCCTGAAATCTCCTTACCCACATGAGGTACGTCCTCTCAGTGCTAAGTGATCTATGGCGAATTCTCAAGGCCTGGCACATCTTTTCATGGAGGCTGGCCCATTTTTTCTTTTGTGTGGAAGTTGGCGATTTTCCATGTGGCACATCTTTGGAGAGGAAAAAGTCGTAGAGTCGCAGTGCCGTGTCCGCCTGTTTCACCTGCCACTCCTCGTGGCGTATTTCCAGATGAGCGAGGAATTTTTTTATCTGATCGCTACCTAAACGGTTGGAAAGAGATTTATCCAGAAAATGGTAGCAGTCTAACACCCACTTCAGGTAATAGGAGATGTACCTAGGTCTCACTGCCCTATTGCGCAGAAGAAACGCCTGGAACCTTTTGAGCATATCATATCTCCATCTTAATCACTTTCAATATACACAAATAATTTTCGAACTTATATAGAATTTATGTTTTATGCAACCTTTAAAAAAGTCTCTATTGATGAGCCTTTTTGAAAATTTGGTGTTTGCATAATTTCTCTAATAATATCCTTAAGTTATAAGGCATTTATAGCTTCCAAAAATTCATTTAAAATCCTTCCCTAACCCACAAAACAACTTTACAAATAGGGAATATTCTGATATAAAATTTATAAAAAGAGAATAAAGTTAAACGACAATGTTCGGTATCGGGAATCAAATTTGTGTCTTGCGTTTGCGAAGACAAAGAAGCCCCTACCCAAACGCATATATGCAAATCACAGGCTGAAAAGATGGCAACAAAACAGAAGAACTTGCAGAGCAATTTTTTGAGAGGTGGCATTACTTCGATTTGCTTTTAAAAATATTCATTGTTTAACCGAACCATCGGCTGCAGGTGACGGCAAACAGCGTGGCGGTTTTCCAAGGCCCTGCCCCGCAAGAAGTCTTGCGGCATTTCCAGGCTTGTTGCCCCGCATTGTTTGCCGCCCCTGATCCGTGACGTTAGCCGTAAAAACAAAAATTGAAAGTTGAAATAAGTTTGAGTATGATGTAATATCATACTAGGGGTGACAAAAATGGCTGTTTCAAAAATTGCAATTACAATAGATAGTAACTTACTTAAAGAGATTGATATGCTTGTAAAATCTAATTTGTTTCCCAGTAGGAGCAAAGCTATTCAAGAAGCTGTTGCTGAGAAGATTAAAAAACTAAAAAAAACTAGATTGGCTAAAGAATGTGCTAAACTTGATCCAGATTTTGAACAGAGGATGGCAGAAGAGGGATTTTCAATGGAGATAAATGAATGGCCAGAATATTAAGGGGTGATATTTATTGGGCTGATTTAAATCCAGTAATAGGAAGTGAACAGGGCGGTTTTCGTCCTGTTCTTATTTTGAGTCATGATATTTTTAACGAGAAGTCAGGTACTGTTATAGCCATGGCAATAACAAGCCAGCCTCAAAGAGCAGGATTTCCTTTGACTTTGGAACTATCAAAGACAAAATTACCTAAAAGGTCGTGGGTTAAAATAAGTCAGATAAGGACATTATCCACAAAAAGACTTAAGGAAAGAATAGCAAGAGTATCTCCTGCAGAACTTGAGATAATAATTGAAGGGTTAAATGAAATAATTGACGGCTAACCAATCGGTCCAGCGGACTCGCAACCCGCTGCGGCTTTGCCTTGCGGTTGCTCGCCGCTGACCTTTATCGTTAGCTGAAGAATTATGGATGCATTTTTCATAGATGAGAGTGGATATACAGGATATGACCTGCTGAATAAGCAGCAGCCATTCCAAGGTGCATCTTCTATACAGATTGATGAAAAGTGTGCAGCGGGGCTTGTTAAAGAGCACTTTCCAAGAAACAAATCTAAGGAGCTTAAGCACAGAAGCCTTTCTCGGAGAAAAAACAATTGGAAAGCTTTGCTGGATATTCAGCGTGTACTACTGAGTGATCATATGGGATTTACTTATGTATGTGACAAGAAATACTTGTTAACTCTGATGTTCTTGGATTCATGTGTAGAGCCATTCTTCTATGAGAGAGGCGTAAATTTCTATGCTGACGGACAGAATTACGCTCTTGCATCGCTTTTATACTATACAGCCACTACCTTTTGGGGAGCGGAAAATTATGAAGAACTATTGTTTCTGTTTCAAAAGGCAGTAAAAGCCAAATCAAACGTAGCGGTGCAGGCCTTAATAGAAAAAGCCAAATCACTAATGGGGCAAGAACTAGCAGAATACCTCTTTCCTTTAATTGTTGAATATCCCGCATGCATCAAGGAAATAAAGAATCCAAAATCAAATACTGACGCTGCTTTTGTAGTTTTGCTTAGCCTTATTAGTCATATTGAAAAACACGTTGATTCAGAGTATGAGATTATTCACGATACATCAAATAATCTTCGTAGGTACAACCAGATAATAAACTGGTTTATTTCTATGGATTCTGACCTTGAGTTTAGGCAAACAAAAGCTACATCTTTTAGATTTCCCATGAAGCTATCGAATGTATCACAAAGAGATTCCCGTCAAAGTTATGCTGTTCAATTAGCTGACATTCTTATCGGAGGTGTAATTGAGTATTCGATGTCGCTGGCGGGCTTGATTGAAAAAAACGACTACAATCAAAACGTAATAAGCTTATACGGTGACAACAACATTATACATATGCTGCCAAGCGTGAGCTTTGAAGAAAACAAGGAATTTCGCTCAGGAACTCAGGCACATGAATTTATTGATTTCGTGGCAAAAAATTTCAGCTAACAAT
>NZ_BAAIEW010000025.1:0-57432 GCF_054654515.1 Desulfothermus okinawensis JCM 13304
TATTTTGTTTTGGAGTGAGTTTTTCGCAGAGGTTCCCTATAGGGAACCTCTATCTTTTTTTTCCATACCCTTTTATGTTCTCCATATTATCATCTATTCCCTCTTTACACAAAATTATTTTAACTCCCATCAGGGTAATTTTGAAAATTCTATTTGCAAATTGTCCCATTTTGGTTTAATATAATCTTATGATAAAAAGAAAAATTGAACCTGTCTTAAAGAGGTTAATTTCACACTATCCTGTTGTTACCATCACTGGACCAAGACAAAGTGGGAAAACTACTTTATGTAAACTTGCTTTTCCAGATTATCAATATGTGAATTTAGAGGCTCTGGATATAAGGGATTTTGCTAAAAATGATCCCAGAGGATTTCTTGAACAATATGGACATCATGTTATATTAGACGAAATCCAAAGGACACCAGAGATACTTTCATACATACAGGTTGTTGTGGATGAGAGAAATGAGCCTGGTCAGTTCGTAATAACAGGAAGCCAACAATTTGAAGTAATCAGTAACTTAACCCAGACCCTTGCTGGTAGAACCGCTTTATTAAAGCTCCTTCCTTTTAGCATTTCAGAAATTCAGGGCTCTTATGACGTCTCTTCTATTGACAAATTAATATTAACTGGATTTTATCCCAGAATATATGATATGTCCCTTAATCCAACACAGGCCCTGGGTGATTATATTGTAACTTATGTTGAACGAGATTTAAGGCAGATTGTTAATATCAGGGACTTAAGTCTTTTTGAAAAATTTTTGAAATTATGTGCAGGGAGAATAGGACAAGTTTTGAATCTCAGCAGCCTTGCAAATGATGTTGGAGTGTCTCACTCAACGGCAAGGGCATGGATAAGTTTGCTTGAAGCAAGTTTTATAGTGTTTTTATTGCCACCATGGTTTGGTAATGTGTCAAAAAGACTTATAAAATCACCAAAGATATATTTTTATGATGTGGGACTGGCAAGTTATCTCCTTGGACTTGAAAATGAGAAACAGGTAATGAGAGATCCATTAAGGGGAAGTCTTTTTGAAAATATGGTGTTAATGGAAATTCTAAAATACAGATATAATAGAGGTAAAAAAAGTAACCTTTATTTTTATCGTGATAGCAAAGGTAATGAAGTTGATATATTATATGAATTGGGAAGGGATCTATTTCCTATTGAGGTAAAGGCTGGAGCAACTGTAGTGGAAGATTTTTTTAAAGGCATAAAAAAATTTTTTAGATTATATCAATATACTCCATGGGGAGGGGCAGTTGTATACGGAGGAAAGATACCTCAAGCAAGAAGAGATATAAAAGTTCATACAATATGGGATATTGAAAACATGTTGAAAAGACTTGAGGATGAAGTGTAGCACACGTGTATAAATTTTTCTATAAAAAATTGTTGCGATTTATAAATAAGCCATAATGTATCTTTATTCCAACTAACAAGGATATATAATCATGGTATTTAATGAGATAGTAAACTTTATAATGTCTACTGTGGGAAATATGGGATACACAGGCATAGTGGTACTTATGTTTTTAGAATCCTCCTTTTTCCCATTCCCAAGTGAGGTGGTGATACCGCCTGCTGCATATCTTGCGTCCCGTGGGGATATGAATTTATATTTAGTCATAATATCCGGAATTGTGGGTAGCTTACTGGGGGCTATTTTTAATTACTATCTTGCCTTATATCTTGGAAGACCCTTTTTCTATAAATATGGGAAATATTTTTTTGTAAGCCATAATTCTTTAAAAAAGGCAGAGGGATTTTTTGAGGTGCATGGACATATTTCTACCTTTGTTGGAAGGCTACTGCCAGGGATAAGGCAGTATATCTCTCTACCTGCAGGACTTGCAAAAATGAATATCTGGCTGTTTTCCATATTTACTGCACTTGGGGCAGGTATATGGGTAATAGTCTTGGCATTGCTTGGTTATTTTTTTGGTATAAACAGGGAATTATTGAAACAACATCTTCATATAGTTAGTATCTCCCTTATTATATTTGTATTGGTTGTGAGTTTTATTTATTTTTGGATTTATAAGAGAAAAAATAAAGTTTCTGGAGAAGATTATGAAAATATTGGCCATTGATGTTGGGAGTGGGACCCAGGATGTGTTGTATTATTCTGATGATAGGGAGCTGGAAAATTGTCCAAAGTTTATATTGCCATCTCCAGCAGTATCTGTTTTTAATAAAATTAAAGAACTAACCAATAGGAATAAAAATATATATTTGTATGGGCATAATATGGGAGGGGGATTCAAAAGTGCTCTAATTTCCCATAAAGATGCGGGACTCAAAGTGGCTTGTTCAAAACAAGCGGCATATGCTATTTCAGATAATTTGAAAAAGGTAGAAGGTATGGGAATAGAAATCATGGATATTCCTCCCAGGGGGTATGTACCTTTGTATTTAACAGACTACGATCCTGGTTTCTGGCAAGGTTTATTAAATTTTGTGGGGTTGGATTATCCTGATGTTATAATGATTGCTGCCCAGGACCATGGATTTTTCCCAGATATAAGTAATAGGCAGGGGAGATTTAAGTTATGGGAGAAGTTTTTAAAAGAAAAGGGTGATATTTATAATCTAATCTATAAGGTTCCAGATAAGAGGTTTACTAGACTTATGACAATCCACAGGATTACTGGTGGAGGATTTGTTGCAGATACTGGGGGTGCAGCGATTCTAGGGGCCCTGTATGAGAAGGATGTATATGAAGCATCAAAAACATCTGGGGTGTGTATTATTAATATTGGAAACAGCCACACCCTTGGATTTCTCATATTCAAAGACAAGATTTATGGAATTTATGAACACCACACAGGGCTTTTAAGTAAAGATAAATTGTGGGACCATATTCACAGGTTTAAAAAAGGAAAGCTCACAAATAAAGAGGTTTTTGATGATATGGGCCATGGTTGTGTTTATAAGAATGAGCTGGAAAGATTCGATTTTTCTGATACATATGTAATTGGGCCAAAGAGAAATTTATTACATGGCTATCCACTTAAGTTCATAGCTCCAGGAGGGGATATGATGCTAACTGGTGCAATTGGACTGGTCCATGGTTATAAGCTACAATTTAACGCCAAAGGATAGCTGGAGAAAGGTTTTCCCTTGATAACCAGAGGATTTAGTGCTACCAACTCCCCATGCACAGTGAGTTGTCAATCATACAGGAAATTTTAATATATTTTGTTCCAGTCTTAATTGCCATAACCTTCCATGAAGTGGCCCATGGCTATACTGCGTATGTGTTGGGCGATCCCACAGCAAAGAGGGCAGGCAGACTTTCTCTAAATCCCATAAAACATTTAGATCCAATAGGGGCCATAGCCCTGCTCATCGTGAAAGTTGGATGGGCAAAACCTGTACCTATAAATCCCCTATACTTTAAAAAGCCAAGGAGAGATCTCTTTTTGGTTTCATTCGCAGGCCCATTTAGTAACTTTTTACTTGCAATTGTGTTTTCAATTATCATTAAAGGGATACTCTTTGTTTTTGGGGGAATCCACGACCCTGGATATGTTCATCTTTTTTCTATTTTAATAGATATATTGTCAGCAGGGGTAATTGTAAACATTGGTCTTGGAATATTCAATCTTATTCCAATTCCACCGCTAGACGGAAGTAATATGGTAATTGCAGTCCTTCCAAGGGATATGGCAATTTCATATGGCAAGATAGGTAGATATGGCATAATTATAATATTTATTCTGTTTTTAACAGGTATTGTTCAAAAAGCCATACTGCCCATCCTCTATTTTTTGGTTTCAATCTTACTTCCAGGCTAACTAAGTATCTGAATTTAAGGAGTGTTGTATGAATGATGCTAAAAACAGAATAGTATCAGGGATGAGGCCAACAGGTCCCCTTCACCTTGGACACTATTTTGGAGTTATTGAGAACTGGATAAAACTTCAAAATGAGTTTGAGTGTTTTTTCTTTATTGCTGACTGGCATGCATTGACAAGCGAATATGCAGATCCCAAAAAAATAAGAGAGTTTTCTGTTGAACTAGCACTAGATTGGTTTTCAGCTGGTCTTGATCCAGAAAAATCCACATTTTTTATACAATCAGAAGTAAAAGAACACGCAGAGTTGAATCTGATCTTATCAATGTTAACCCCTTTAGGATGGCTTGAGAGAAACCCAACATATAAAGAAACAAAGCAGGAGCTTTCTTCTAAAAAGGACGTAAATACCTTTGGATTTTTGGGATATCCAGTGCTTATGAGTGCAGATATTTTAATATACAAGGCAACAAAGGTGCCTGTTGGAGAAGATCAA
The DNA here is from genome assembly GCF_054654515.1 of Desulfothermus okinawensis JCM 13304. Classification (NCBI taxonomy): domain Bacteria; kingdom Pseudomonadati; phylum Thermodesulfobacteriota; class Desulfovibrionia; order Desulfovibrionales; family Desulfothermaceae; genus Desulfothermus; species Desulfothermus okinawensis. The sequence continues at coordinate 4,301 of NZ_BAAIEW010000025.1, forward strand.
CTTCCACATCTGGAGCTTTGCAGGGAAATAGCTAGAAGATTTAATCACTTATATGGAAAGACATTCCCAGAACCACAGTCAATGGTAACAGAAGCAGCAAGACTCCCTGGTCTTGATGGAAGAAAAATGAGTAAAAGTTATGGAAATGCAATATTTTTAAAAGAAGATTTTGATTCTGTTAAGAAAAAGGTCTTTTCAATGGTAACAGACACAAATAGGAAGAGACTAAAGGATCCAGGTGATCCTAAAAACTGTAACTTATTTCCCCATTTAAGGACTCTAGATCCCAAAGAAGATTTAACAGAAGTCATAGACGGATGTAAAAATGCAACCAGGGGATGTACAGATTGCAAAAAATTACTTTTTGAAAAAATAACTGCACTTCTGGAACCAATCCAAGAAAAAAGAAGAGAGCTTAAAAAAGATACCACGATCATGGATATTTTAATGGAAGGTACAAAAAAGGCCAGGGAACAAGCTCAAATAACAATGGAAGAGGTAAGGACAAAAATAAATTTAATATATGGATAAATAAAAAAGTAGCAAGGCGGCATGGACCTTGCTACTTTAATCTAGAAATAATTGGTTACATTATCTCTTCTATGGTATTATTTTCTCCCACAATTACCACTGTTGGCTTATGCTTTTCTATTTCATCACTACTTAAGTATGTGTAAGCTGCTATAATTATCTTATCACCTACAGATCCCTTTAAGGCCGCTGCACCATTTAGACAAATTTCCCCTTCTTTGCCTTCAATTACATATGTAGTAAGCCTGTTTCCATTTGTGCTATTATAGACATCAACTTGTTCATTTACCATTATTCCAGACGCCTTCAGTAGCTTTGGACAAATAGCGATTGAGCCTCTGTAGTTGACATTTGCCTCTGTTATAGTGGCATTGTGGATTTTTGCCTGTAAGAAACATCTAAATGCCATTTTATTTTTTCACCTCCAACATAATATTATCAATCAATCTGGCCTTTCCAAGATAAATTGCTACTGCAAGTAATGCCCTGTTTTCAATTTTTTCTACGGGTTTTAGATTTTCAGGATCTACAATTTCAATGTAGTCAATATGGCCTGAAGGTATATTCTCCATATAACACTCAGTTAGTTTGGAGATTATTGATTCGCTATCTTTGTGACCATTTTGTACCCATTTTTGGGCCTTTTTAAGACCTCTGTAAATGTGAGCTGCCTCTTTTCTCTCCTCATCTGTTAAATAGGCATTTCTAGAACTCATGGCAAGCCCATCTATCTCTCTCACAATTGGCCTACCAATCACTTTAACCGGAATATTTAAGTCTTCCACCATCTTTTTGATAATAATAAGTTGTTGATAATCCTTTTCACCAAAAATCGCAAGGTGGGGGTTAACTAAATTAAAAAGTTTCAATACAATGGTGCATACACCCTGAAAATGCCCTGGTCTGCTTTTTCCACAGAGATATTGGGAGAGTTTTGGAGAGTTAACCCAGGTGCAGTGATCTTCCGTGTACATATCTTTGGTTTCTGGAGCAAAGAGGTAGTCAACACCAGCTTCTTCTGCCAGTTTTGTATCCCTTTCAAAATCCCTGGGATATCTATTTAGATCTTCTTTTGGACCAAATTGAGTGGGATTTACAAACAAAGACACAAACACAATGTCAGAATTTTCCCTGGCCCACCTCATAAGGGATAGATGTCCTTCATGGAAATATCCCATGGTGGGAACAAAGGATACAATTTTCTCTGAACATCTAAGTTTTAAGGTGAGGTTTTGAATCTGTTGTGGATCTTTTATAATTTCCATATTAAGGCCCCATATACCTAAAGTATTTTTTGGAAAATTATATTTAGGTTATGGTTTTTGTTAGGTCAAGTAAGTTTTTTGGGTAAATTTAAATTTTTTATTATCTAATAAAGCACATCCGCTAGACATAATCCATGAGCTGGGGCTGTCATTGGAAGGAGGGTCCTGTCCTTTTGGTTTATGAGAGTTAAAAATTCACTCAAGGACATCTTTTTTTTGCCAATTCTAAATAGAGATCCCATTATATTTCTAACCATTTGTTTTAAAAAGCCATTCCCAATGAAATAAAACACCTTCTCATCTTCAAACATGCCAGGGGTGCAAAAAATTTTATATATGGTCCTTACTGTATTCTTTACATTTGAGCCTGTGTTTTGAAAACAGCTAAAATCCCTCTCACCTTCAAGATGCTTTGCTGCCTTCAACATAAGCTCAATATCAAGTTTTCCTGTTTTCCAGCAAAAAGGTGATCTCATTGGATAGATAAAATCAGAGTTTGTCCATACTGTGTATGAATATATTTTTGCTTTAGCCATGTATCTGGCATGAAAATTTTGATCTACATATGAGGCTTCTATAATAGATATATCTTCTGGAATGAGACTGTTTAAGGCCCTTTGCCATGGGATATTTTTTTTATCTTCTGGTATATCCACATGTGCCACCTGTCCAAGGGCATGGACTCCTGAATCTGTCCTTCCTGCTCCATGTACTACCAGCCTTTTCCCAACAATTTTTTTTAAGGCCTCTTCTATACAGCCCTGAACTGTCCTCTGGTTTCTCTGTATTTGCCAGCCAGCAAAGTTAGTACCTAAATAGGAAATTTTAAGCTTTAATCTGGGCATGGTTAAATAGACTACTTGCCAAAAGGGGTTTGAAATTCTGTTAGTGCCTCTGATAGCTCAGCTGCCTTTTTGGGATCCATGTTTGTTAATATCTCTCCCGCAGTCCTTCCTTTCATTCCTGCCAGTATTTTGACAGCTAGCTGTTTGTCAAGAGTCTCTAAGACCTTTGCAGCCCTAGCAGGATCCATGTTTGAATATACCTGAACTAAGTGTTTGATTTTTTTATTCTTTAGCACTTCTGCCTTTTTAATTAGTTCTTCAATTTTCCAGGCCAGTTTTTTTTGTTCCTGGAGTTTTTGCTCTATTTTTTTCTCTAATTTTTTTAATTGTTCTTCTTTTAGTTTCAGCTCCGCTTCCTTTGCCCTTAATTTTTCCCATTGTTCAGCCAGGAGTTTGTCTGATGGCTTTGGAATATCCTGAGATTTTGTTTCTGCAGCCTGTGCAGATTTTACCCTGAAAACTGTATCTGACACCTGCATATTTTTATTATTTTCCACAAGATTAATATTAGTTATTTGATCAATGTGTTTTATTGGATTTGTTTGTTTTACAATAATGTAGATGAGGTACGATGCCTTGAAGAGGGATGTCACAATAATTAGTGTTACCACACTAAATAAGAGACTTTTCATATTTAAGTGTAGATATTTCGTCGATTTCTTTTTGTTCTCTTTTTTGCTCTTCATAGATAAACCTTTTGTGGTCTTTTTCTTTTAATTTTTCTAGTTTTTTCTTTTCTATTGTCTTTGAGACAAGGTCCTGGCGTAAGAATTCTATTTTTACAGACAACTCACTTATATCTTTCTCTAATTGATCAATATACATTAAGATATTTTTTTCTGTTTCTTTATAGAGCCATATGGTATCACCTGATAGACTCCCACTTGATATTTTTTTTGAAATTTGTTCAAGCTCTTTTTCGCAATCCTTAAGCTCTTGTTTTTTTTTAGAGAGCTCTGACATTACCTTTGCCAGGCGCATCTTTGCCTGCTCTTCAATTTGTTCCCTGTAGTCAAGAATCCTTTGGAGTCTGAAGTTAAACTTTGCCATTTTTTACCTGTGATAATTTCTTGCCAATAGTTTCAACAATGATTAACCTTGCCTTTCAAAAAAATATAAGGATAGATTCCATGAGAGACAAGCGTAGCATATACCTAAATACAATTTCCATACCAGAGGCAATTTTGAAGATCAAGGAAGTGCTGAATATTAAATTAAAAGAGGAAGTTATTCCAACACAAAAGGCTCTTGGCAGGATTACTTCAAGGCCTGTTTACGCGAGGTATTCCTCTCCCACCTTTCACAGTGCTGCAATGGATGGAATTTGTGTTCGGGCAAAGGACACCTTTGGTGCAAGGGAAGGGTTTCCTGTGAAGTTAAAAAAAGGCAGGGATTTTTTATATGTTAATACTGGAGATCCAATACCCAATGGATTTGATGCGGTGATAATGATTGAATATGTTCAAAAAATTGACCAGGATTTTGTTGCCATAGAAAGGGCAGCATACCCTTATGAGCATGTTAGAAAGATAGGGGAAGATATAGTTGCAACTGAGATGATTATTCCCCAAAATCATGAGATAACTCCCTATGATATTGGTGCATTGCTCTCTGGTGGAATATATGAGCTCTTTGTGAAAGAACAGATAAAAATATCAATTATCCCAACAGGGGATGAGGTGTTGAACTTTGAGCTCAGGCCAGTTCCTGCTATAGGACAGGTAATAGAGAGCAATTCCATGATGCTAAAGGCAATGGCAGAAAAGTGGGGATGTAGAGTTAAAAGGATACCTCCAGTTGAGGATAATTTAGACAGGATATGTGATGCCCTGGAAAAAGAGCTTAAATCAGATGCGCACATTGTGGTTATAGGTGCAGGGTCTTCAGCAGGGGACAAAGATTATTCCAGACGGGCAATGGAGAGGTTTGGAGAGGTAATTGTCCACGGCATCTCTGCCATGCCAGGAAAACCAAGTATCCTTGCATACAGCAAAAAATACAACAAGCTAATGGTGGGAGCACCAGGATATCCTGTTAGTTCAGTTATTTGCTTTGATAAATTACTAAAGCCCATTGTCCATCACCTGAGTTCAAGGCTGGTTAAAGAAAACCCAAAAATAAAGGTAATGCTAAATAAGAGGCTTCCATCAAAATTGGGAATAACGGAATTTGTGAGGGTTGCCATTGCCAGGGTAGGGGATATATTTGTTGCCAATCCAATGAAAAGGGGAGCCAGCCAGATCACAACACTGGTAAATGCCCAGGGGATAGTTGAGGTTCCAGAAGATGTGGAAGGAATAAAAGAGGGATCCTATGTTGATGCTGAACTTCTGGTGGATATTGGTTTAATCGAAAACACCCTTATGTGTGTGGGGAGCCATGACAATATCTTGGATCTTATCAAAAATGAGCTCATGAAGAGGGAAAATCCTATTAGGCTAACGTCCTCCCATGTGGGAAGTGTCGGTGGTCTGGTTGCCATATCCAGGGGGTCATGCCATTTTGCGGGATCCCATTTATATGACCCTGAATCTGGAGATTATAACTTCCCATTTATTGAAAAATACATCCCTGATAAAGAGGTTGTAGTAGTAAATCTTGCCATAAGGCATCAGGGATTTATGGTTAAAAAGGGAAACCCTAAAAATATTCATAACATAAGGCACCTTCTCAGGGAAGATGTGGTGTTTGTTAATAGACAGAGGGGTTCTGGAACAAGGATATTATTTGACGATCTTCTCAAAAAAAACAATATATCGCCAGATAAAATAAGGGGTTATAACAGGGAAGAATATACCCACATGGAGGTTGGTGTAAATGTTTTGTCAGGTACAGCTGATGTTGGTATGGGTATTTTTGCAGCTGCCAAGGCACTGGGACTTGACTTTATAGAAGTGGCTAAGGAAAGATACGACCTTGTTATCCCAAAGGCCTTTTTGGATGATCCAAAAATTAAAACACTTTTAGATATAATTTCAAGGGACTGTTTTAAGGCCAAAATTAGAGAACTTGGAGGGTATGAAACAACCTTAACAGGGGTTTTTATGGAAAAGGGAATGGGATTACAAAAAAATAGATAACTTAGGGGGTATTGAAGATGAAGTTTTTTATTGACACAGCAAATATCAAAGAAATTGAAGAAGCAAAAAAAATGGGGCTTATTGATGGGGTTACCACTAATCCATCACTCATGGCAAAGGAAGGTGGAAATGTAGATGAGATTGCAAAAAAGATATGTGAGATAGTAGATGGACCAGTTAGTTTAGAGGTGCTTTCCACAGACTTTGAGGGCATGGTTAAAGAGGCAAAAGAACTGGTAAAATATGGTCCCAATGTAGTTATTAAGATCCCAATGACTGAAGAGGGGATCAAGGCATCATATTTTTTGGAAAGGGAAGGTATTCCAACCAATGTAACACTGGTCTTTTCTTTAAATCAGGCACTCTTAGTTGGTAAAATTGGTGCATCTTACGTCAGTCCCTTTGTAGGGAGACTGGACGATATAGGTCAACGGGGTATGGATTTAATACAGGAAATAGTAACTGTTTATAAAAATTATGATTTTAAGACAGAGATAATTGTTGCCAGTGTAAGGCACCCAGAACACGTAAGACAAGCAGCACTATATGGTGCACATATAGCTACCATTCCATTTAAGGTGATCAAAAAATTAGCATCACATCCCCTAACTGATATTGGACTGGAGAAGTTCTTAAATGACTTTAAGAAGGTTCAAAATGGATAAAAGGGAACCTGCCTATTTCTTTAGCTCCGCTTATTGATTGGGTTATGGGTTAAGTGATAGTGAATAGTGATTAGTGATTAGTTGTTAGTTTTTAGCTGTTAGTCTTTAGTGATTAGTAGAAGGTAGAAGGGTGAAGGTAGAAGGATGAAGGATGTATGTGAAAGTTACAGATCACATACACATACACAGACACATCAAAGCTTGAGACTTCGGAGTTAATGGAATAAAGATAAAAGGGAATTTATAACCAGAAGGAGTATCCATATATGACACTTGTTAATGAAAATTTCTTAAAACTCCAAAAGTCATATTTGTTTGTTGAAATAGCCAGAAGGGTAGAGGATTTTCAAAGGAAAAATCCAGATATGGAAATAATAAGGATGGGGATTGGAGATGTTACCCTGCCCTTGCCTGAGGTTTGTATTGAGGCAATGGAGAAGGCTGTAAGGGAGATGGGAGATCCATCTACCTTTAGAGGATATGGTCCTGAGCAGGGTTATGAATTTTTGCGTGAGAAAATAGCTGCATTTGATTTTCAAGATAGAGGTATGAATATATCAAAGGATGAGATATTTGTAAGTGATGGTGCAAAGTGCGATACAGCTAATTTTCAGGAACTTTTTCCCCAGGACATAAAAGTGGCCATCCCAGATCCTGTATATCCTGTGTACTTGGATACAAATGTCATGGCTGGAAGGGCAGGGGAGCTAATCGATGGAAGGTACAGCAAAATTAAATATCTTGAATGTACATATGAAAACAGATTTATTCCAGATATACCAGATGAAAAAGTGGATTTAATATACCTCTGTTTTCCAAATAATCCAACAGGAGCTCCTATTACCAAGGATGAGTTAAAGAAATGGGTGGATTATGCAAGGGAAAATAAAGCCATTATTTTATATGATGCAGCATATGAATCATTTATCAGGGATAAAGATGTCCCCCATTCAATTTATGAAGTAGAAGGTGCAAAAGAAGTGGCAGTTGAATTCAGGAGTTTTTCAAAAACAGCTGGTTTTACAGGGGTTAGGTGTGCATATACTGTGGTACCTAAGGAGTGTGCTGGATACACAAGGGATGGGAAAAAAGTATATTTACATGATCTCTGGCTGAGGAGGCAGTCAACAAAATTCAATGGTGTCTCCTACATAGTTCAGAGGGGTGCAGAAGCAATATATTCTGAACAGGGCAAAAAGCAGGTAAAGGGACTTGTGGATTATTATCTGGAAAATGCCAGGATTATCAGAGAGTCCATGAAAGGAGCTGGTTTTGTATGTGCAGGTGGTAAGAATTCGCCCTATGTATGGGTAAAGGGAGATATGGACTCATGGGAGTTTTTTGATATAATTTTGAAAAAATGCGGGGTGGTATGCACTCCAGGTAGTGGATTTGGAAAATGTGGCCAGGGATATATTAGACTAAGTGCATTTAATTTCAGAGAAAATGTTGTAAAGGCCATGGAGAGGATGAAGAATAATTTGTAATAGCACATGACCTTAATCCAGGTTTACCACTTTGATAAGCCTGGATTAAGATGGACATGATAAATTAACAGTGTTATGCAGTGAAAGTTTAGTCTTTAATGCATAACAACAAACTAAAATACATTGAAAAATTGCATACTAAAATTTGTTATGAGAAATAATTTTTTTAAACGGGGTAATGAATGGGTTAGAATAGATTTGCACCTGCACACAAGAAATGACGGAGATAGATTTAAGTACAATGGGAGTGATTTTGTAACTGATTATATTCATGCTTTAAAAAAAGTTGGAATAAAGATTGGGGCAATTACCAATCACAATAAGTTCGATTACAATGAATATATTCAGTTGAGACAGGAGGCAGAGAAGAACGATATCTGGCTTTTACCTGGTGTAGAATTAGAGATTTCAGACGGCGGAAGGGGTATGCATGTTCTTGTTGTTTTTGATGATAATGCGTTAAAAGAGGAAAAGAATTTTATCAATAATTTTATAATGAGACAATTTGATCTTCAAACAGGCAAAGCAAACAAGAAACTTGAAGATATATTAACTGACTTAAATGAATTAAAAAAGGACTATATATTAATTTTTGCCCATGTGAGTAGTGACAAAGGTTTTTTAAAAGAATTAAAACCAGCAAATTATAATAATTGGATAGAGAAGGGATATTTCAGAAACATCATTTTGGGCCTGCAGGACATAAATAACTCTTTGCAAGTAAGCTTTGAAAATGAAATAAGAAAAATTTATAAGGATAACTGGAGAAAATATAAACCTGCATATGTTTCATTCATTGATCCTGGATCTATTGATGATATTATAAATAAAGATAAAAAGACCTATATTAAAATAGGAGCATTTAATTTTTCTGCCCTTAAGTTTTCTTTTTTAAATCATGAATTGCGTATCAGTAATGAGATTCCTAACCTTGCACATCCAAGAATAATTTCTCTTAAAATTAAAGATGGAGAATTTATAGAAGAAAAGGTTTTTAATTTTAATCCATGTTTAAATACGCTTATTGGAGTTCGGGGGAGTGGAAAATCTTCGGTGATAGAACTATTGCGATGGATAGTCGGTAAAGAACCTCTTTATGATTCTGATGAGAAGTATAAAAATAGTCTTGTTCAACATGCACTTGGAAATAGTGGTGAAGTTATACTAAAATTCAGGACTAAGGATGGTTTTTTCTATACAATCAAAAAGGGTTATGTGGATTTTTATCCTATAGTGTTAGATCAAGATGGTAATAAAGTAAACATTAAAGATATAAAAGCTCTTTTTGATTTTCTTTATTTTGGTCAGAAAGACCTATCAAGAATAGCTGAACAAACTACAAAACAATTAATATTGATTGATAGTTTTATTGAAGATAAACTATATAGTCTCAAATCAAAGGAGAATAATTTAAAAAATACAATTAGGGAAATATCTAAGGAGATAAAAAAATTAGAGGATGAAAAAGTAAGGATTGAAGACATAGAAAATGAGCTTCTTGTTTTAAAAGAAAAAATAAAGATATTTAGAGAAAAAGGTGTTGATAATCTATTAAGAGAACAAATAAATTTTCAGAAAGAGAAAGAAAAGTTTAACTTTGTCTTATCTGCAATAAAAGAACAAAAGATAGAGATAAAGACATTAAGAAATTCTATTGAGCAGTCCTTTAATATGTTATTAGAATATGAATTTGGATTTTATGGTGAAATATTCAAGAATAAATTGATAAAATTAAAAAATGATCTTTTAGAAGAATTTTTACAAATAGAAAAGCTCTTTTATGATTTTGATAGGTCAATAGGAGAAGAACAGGAAAATGCTAAAAAGAAAGAAGAAGAACTAAAGGATAAATTAAGCAAATTAAAAAAAGAGATAGACAGTAACCTTGATGCCAATTTTTATATAAATACTTCGAAGAAAATACAGCAGTTAGAGATAAAAATCAAAGAAATAAAAACAAGAAAGGGCAAATTAGAAAATATGCAAAAGCATCTTGAAGAAAATATTAGAGAGTTGAATGAATTACATAGAAGGATAAGTCAAGAAAGAAATAAATTTGCAAAAACCATTCAAGAAAAAATAAATTTCCTGAAAGTAAAGATTGAATATAGAGGCGATACAGAGGTATTTTGTAACTCTCTGGAGAGCCTTTTAAAAGGAAGTAACGTTAGAAGGAACAAGATTAAAAAAATTGTAGAAACTTTTTCTGATGGATATTCTCTTTATAAATCTACAAAAATAAAGGATAATAGGCTAATTGAATTGTTAGGGGAAAATGATTTTTATAAATTAAAAGAAAAGATTCTGGAAAAGCCCGATTTATTTATTGTAGAGACTGCCCCTGACAAGGTTATTATAGAGTATAAATTAAATCACAATGAATATAAACCTCTTGAAAAACTCTCTATTGGCCAGAGGGCTGCTGCTGTTCTAGCAATAATATTACTGTATCAGAATAAACCAGTGATCATTGACCAACCAGAAGATGACATTGACAATAGTACTATTTATGAGGGTATTATTAAAACTATATTAGAAAGAAAGAATGAAATTCAATTTATTTTTGCAACACATAACTCGAATATAGTGGTTCTAGGAGATAGTGACAATGTTTTTGTATGTAAAAATGAAAACGAAAAATTAATGTTAAATAATGGAAGTGTGGATAGTGAAAAAGTACAGGAGGAAATTATAGATATTATGGAAGGCGGTAAAGAAGCTTTTGAAAAAAGAGGGGTAATATACAAAATTTGGAGATAGTTGCATGGAAGAATTAACCTGCGAAGACATTTTTGTTATTATTTCAAGGGGAGAAGATTATAATAACCAGTTTAAATTAAACTTTGAGAGCATAGATAAACTTGCATCGGAGATAGTGGCCTTTTTAAATAGCGACGGTGGTAGAATCTTTGTTGGTGTTACTAATTCAGGAAAAATTGTTGGACTTACTGGTTCTCAGATTGATAGTTTAAATCAATGGATAAGTAATGCATGTAGAAACAAAATATATCCTGCATCTGTTGTAAAAACTCAGACAATAAATTGTGAAGGTGGAAATATTTTAATAATTAATGTCCCCAGGGGAGAAAATAAGCCCTATGCCCTTAATAAGACAGATGTGTGGATTAAGGTGGGTAGCGACAAAAGAAAAGCTACAATAGAAGATATCTCAAGACTCTTGCAAGAATCAGGACGACTAAGGGCAGAAGAAAATGAAGTTGATTTAGATGTTAATGAAACTAACTTGAATATAGAATATTTTATCAAGTGGTTTAGAGAATCAAAAGAATATGAGTTTAATTTTGAAAAAGGAGATATAAAAACCCTTTTTAATAATTGGAAATTGGCAAAGGGTACCAAATTTACCCTTGCTGGCCTTCTTTTGTTTGGTAAGAGTCCAGAATTTATAAAACCTCAATTTATTGTGAAAACAGTGTATTGGGAAGATGAGGATAATTTTAAAGATAAGGAAGAGATTGCAGGAAATTTAATTGAACAATTTAAAAAATCTATGGACTTCCTCAGAAGAAATCTTAGAAAAATACAAAGGGGAAATGTTAATGCTCCATCAACAATGGAAATACCAGAAGAAGCATTGATGGAGGCCATATCTAACGCCATAGTACACAGAGACTATTTTATAGAAAGCCCTATTTATGTTGAGATATGGGATGATAGAGTGGAAGTGAGAAATCCAGGTAAACTCCCAAATACCTTGACTATTGAAGCAATTAAAAGCGGAATTCACAATGAAAGGAATCCAATCATTCTGAACTTTTTAGAAAAAGACAGAGATTTTAGATATAGTGGTATGGGAAGAGGAATACCAAGAATTATTAATAAATGTAATGAGTCTAGTGTAGATGTTGATTTTTATAATGATGTAGAAAAGTTGGAGTTTAAGGTTGTATTTAAAAGACCAGTGGGATAAGTATACCTTGAAATTTTAATGTACTAATATGCTACATTGATTTTTTGAGTTAATTCAAGGAGAGAAGCCATGGGGGATATAGGAAAGCTCCTTATTCAAATTGGGTCTGTTTTGATATTTATTGGGATAATCTTGGTTATTTTTTCCAAGTTTCCCATTGGAGGTAAATTCCTTCTTGGTAGGCTACCTGGAGATATTTATATTGATAAACCAGGATTTAAATTTTATTTTCCATGGGTTACATGTCTTTTGTTAAGTGTTTTGTTTTCATTGATATTCTACTTATTTAGAAAGTGAGTCTACTATGAAAGAAAAAAAGACAATTAGAAATATTTTTAAGTCAGATAAAGAGATTTTAAACATTGAAATCAATGGTTGGGTGAGAACAAGGAGGGATTCTAAGGGGTTCTCTTTTCTTGAGGTAAATGATGGCTCATGTCTCAAGAATTTACAGGTTGTAATTGATCATTCGGTAGTATCTGCAGGGGATTTGAAGAGGATGACCACGGGGTGTTCAGTAAAGATAGTGGGAGATGTGGTTGAATCTCCTGGAAAAAAACAGAAATGGGAAGTAGTGGGAAAAGAGGTCTATATTCTGGGGGAGGCTGATCCCCTTATCTATCCTTTGCAAAAGAAAAGACATTCAGATGAGTTTTTGAGACAAATAGCACATTTAAGGGTCAGGACAAATAAATATGGAGCAATCAATAGAATCAGATCCACTGCAGCTTATCTTATACACAAATTTCTCCAGGAGAAAGATTTTTTTTATATACATACACCTATTATTACCTCATCAGATTGTGAAGGGGCAGGGGAACTATTTCAGGTAATTAAAAAAGGAGAGAAAAAGGATACCTTTTTTAAAAAAGATGCATACTTAACAGTTTCAGGACAACTCACTGCAGAAGCTATCTGTCTTGGACTTGGAAGGGTTTACACCTTTGGGCCTACCTTTAGGGCAGAAGATTCAAATACACCAAGACATGCGGCAGAATTCTGGATGGTAGAGCCTGAGATGGCGTTTTTTGACCTGGATGATGATATTGATCTTGCTGAGGAACTTATAAAATACGTGGTTAAAGGAGTTCTGGAGACTCGATTAGATGACATTGAATTATTTTCAAGATTTTTAGACAAGGACTTAAAACCCAGACTTGAGAAGGTGATCTGTGAGCCCTTTAGGAGAATAGAATACAGTGAGGCCATATCTGTTTTAAGTGAGGCAGACAAAAGAGTTCACTTTCAGTTTCAACCCAAATGGGGTGAGGATTTGCAGACAGAACATGAGAAGTATTTAACTGAAATATATTTTAAAGGTCCTGTGGTTGTGTATAATTATCCAAAGGAGATAAAACCCTTTTATATGAGGCTAAATGACGATAATAAAACAGTTGCTGCAATGGATATCTTGCTGCCAAAGGTGGGAGAGGTAGTTGGGGGAAGTCAAAGGGAAGAGAGGCTTGATGTGCTTATTGAAAATATGAATAGACTGGGAATAAATAGAGATGATTATGAGTGGTATCTAGATTTAAGGCGTTATGGAACAGCTCCGCATTCTGGTTTTGGACTTGGATTTGATAGGCTTGTTATGTTTTTGACATCAGTATCAAACATAAGGGATGTGATCCCCTTTCCAAGGACCCCTGGGACGCTCAATTTTTAATTTAAACTAATTGGAGATTAGTATGTTAAAAGATAAATTTGATTTAATTTGGACAAGAGAGATAAAGGAGTTAAATTCAATTGCAAATTTTTATAGATATAAAAAAAATGGTGCAGAGATACTTTCCATTCAAAATGACGATGAAAATAAAGTCTTTGGAATTGCTTTTAGGACTCCCCCCAGGGATTCAACAGGTGTTGCCCATATTTTAGAACATTCAGTTCTTTGTGGATCTAAGAAATATCCAGTTAAAGAGCCTTTTGTTGAGCTTTTAAAGGGTTCTATGCAAACATTTTTAAATGCACTAACATTTCCAGACAAAACTGTATATCCTGTAGCCTCCCAAAATGAAAAGGATTTCTATAACCTGGTAGATGTGTACTTAGATGCTGTTTTTAATCCACTCCTAACAAAGGAAATATTTCTGCAGGAAGGATGGCACTTAGAGGTAGAAGGAGAGGATTTAAACAAGGCAAAAATAGTTGGTGTTGTTTACAATGAGATGAAAGGGGCATATTCATCCCCTGATTCCATGTTAATGGAATATTCCCAACAAACCCTATTTCCAATGACCCCCTATGGTTTTGACTCTGGGGGACATCCAGATGAAATTGTAAATCTAACATACGAAGATTTTATCCAGTTCCACAAGACCTATTATCATCCCTCCAACTCAAGGATATTTTTTTGGGGCAATGACCCTGAGGAAGAAAGACTCAAAATTCTAGATGAGTATTTGACAAATTTTGACGAAAAAAAGATATCTTCCACTATTTCCTTGCAAAATAAATTTACCCATCCCAGGGAGTTTGAGTATTTCTATCCTGCTTCTGATGGATCAAAGTCATTTATCACCTTTAACTGGCTCGTTGATGAGACTTCTCTTTTATATATCAACTTTGGGATGCAGATACTTGAGTATTTGCTCATCAATATGGATTCATCTGTACTTAAAAAAAATCTAATAGAATCTGGTCTTGGAGAAGGGCTGTGTGGTGTTGGACTGGAAGAAGGCTTAAGGCAGATGTATTTTTCAACAGGGCTCAAAGGTATTGATGGTAAAGATTTTAAAAAAGTGTGGAGTATAGTAAACAAGACACTGGAAGATACATATAAAAACAATTTTTCAGAAGACTTAGTAGATGCTGCTATAAATAGTTTTGAATTTGATTTAAGGGAACTAAATACTGGTAACTATCCAAGGGGACTTGTAGTAATGTTTAAGGTATTAGCCACATGGCTATACGAAGAAGATCCCCTTCTAACCCTTTGTTTTGAAAAACCTTTGAACTTAATTAAGCAAAATATTGCTCAAGGTGAGAGGATATTTGAGGAATTAGTTGCAAAATACTTTTTAAATAATACCCACAGGACAACTGTAAAATTACTTCCCAAACAGGAGCTTGCAAAAGAGTTGGCCATACAGGAACAAAAGAGGGTTGAGAGGATTCTATCTAATATACAAGACAAAAAGGTTTTACTGGACGATTTAAACAGATTAAAAGATTATCAGAAAAAGGAAGACAGAAAAGAAGATTTATCGAAGATTCCTCATATTAAGATAAAGGATATTCACAGGGAAGAAAAAGAAATCCCAACAACTGTATCTAAGACCCAATATGGGGATGTTTTATTACACGATATAAATACCAATAATATCTTATATGTTGACATAGCTTTTGACCTAAAATCAGTTCCCCAAAAATATCTTGGATATGTTAATCTAATTGGTCGTGCACTAGCTGAAATGGGCACAAAAAAACACGACTATGTATCTCTGGATAAACTCATACAGGCAAAGACAGGAGGTATTCATCACGAGACCTTTGTATCAAGGGATGTAGAAGGAGAAAGTGTTGGATATCTATTTATTAGATCAAAGGTCCTTAAAAACAATATATCTGATCTGTTTGCTATTTTAACAGAAATTTTTACCCAACCCTCCCTTGGTAATAAAGAGAGATTTTTGCAGATTTTGATGCAGGAAAAGGCAAAATTAGAAACTATGCTCATACCAGCAGGTCATATGGTTGTTTCCACAAGGCTCAAGGCCAAATTGGACCTAAGTGGTTGGATAAATGAACAAATAGGTGGTGTAAGTTATTTGTTGTTTTTAAGATACTTGATAAATAGGGTCCAGAATAATTTTGATGGGGTATTAAATGATCTAGAAGAAACATTTAAGTGTCTATACCATTCATCTAATATAATTTTTAATTTAACAGGTGATGGAGACCTTATATCTAGGGCAGATTCCCATATAAATCAATTGGGTAGAGAAATTTCTACTACTAATAAATATATTCACAAGATGATATACCAGACTGTGGAGGGAAATGAGGGTATGGTCTTGCCTGCAGAGGTAAATTATGTTGGCAAGGGAATGAATTTAAAGGATGTGGGATATGAATTTAAGGGATCTCACCTGGTTGTATCACGCTATCTTAGAAATACATATATCTGGAACAAAGTGAGGGTGGAAGGTGGTGCATATGGAGGTTTTATAAGTCTGGATAGGTTCTCAAAAATACTTAATTTTGTTTCATACAGGGATCCAAATTGTTTGAACACATTAAAAGTATACGATGAAACTGCCAATTATTTAAAGAAAATAGAAATTGATGATTCAGAGATTGAAAAGGCAATTATTGGCACCATGTCAGATATTGATGCATATAGACTTCCAGATGCCAAAGGGCTTGTTGCATTGATGAGATATATTGTGGGTGATAGTGTAGATAGAAGACAAAAAATAAGGGATGAAGTTCTATCATGCAAAAAATCTGACTTTAAGTCCTTTGCAGAGTATATATCGCATCTAAAAGAAAGGGGCGTGGTTGTGGTTATGGGGAATGAAAATAAGATAAAAGAGGCTGTGGATAGTGGTTTAACTATGCAAAATATTTGGAATATTATGGAATAAAATTTTATAAATAGCCCTTGACTTTTGTCACCTCCCTTTTATTTCTAATATTAGAAAGAGCAAGAAAACCTATAAAAGGAGGTGATGGGATATGTTAGGATTAAGGTTTCTGCCAGCACTGAGGAAGGAGAACGACGTAGCAAAGACAGAATCTATCTTTGATCTTATGGAGAATCTGTGGAGGGATCCCTTTAATTTCTCTCTATTTAGAGATGTAACATATCCCGCTGTGAACATTAGTGAAAACGAAAAGGAGGTCAAGGTCAGGGCAGAGCTACCGGGTCTTGATCCAAAGGATGTAGAACTGACAATTCAAAATAACACATTGATTTTAAAGGGAGAAAAGAAATTAGAAGAAGAGGAGAAAAAGGACAATTTCCACAGGATTGAGTGCAGCTATGGTTCATTCTATAGGTCCATACCATTACCCACAGAGATTGACGAATCCAAGGTCTCTGCAAAATTTAAAAATGGTGTGCTGGAAATCAGACTACCCAAAAAAGAAGAGGCAAGGGGCAAGAAGATCCCCATTGAGTCATAGTGAATGGATATTAAAAAGGCAGAGGAATAATTCCTCTGCCTTTTTGTTTTTTGTTATATTTCTTTTTTTCCTTTTACTTTCATTTTAAGCCAATTTAGCCAATCATCAAATCCTTCTCCTGTTTTGGCAGAAACCATGAATATCTCAATATCTTTATTTAAGGATTTGACTACGTTTTTTACTTTTTCCACATCAAAATCAAGATAGGGAAGTAGGTCAATCTTATTTAAGAGCAGTACCCTGGCCTCTGAGAAGAGCAAGGGATACTTCTCTGGCTTGTCATCGCCTTCTGGGATACTTAAGAGTGCTATTTTATAGTCTTCTCCAACCTTGAACTCAGCAGGACAGACCAGATTTCCAACATTTTCAACAAAAAGGATGTCGAGTCCATCAATGTCCATCTTTTCTGTTGCTGCATAGATCATTTTGCTGTCTAAATGGCATGCACCTTCTGTGTTTATTTGAACAGTCTGAACTCCTGTCTTTGCAATCTTTTCAGCATCTGTAGTGGTCTGGATATCCCCTTCTATAACCCCCATGGAAAACTCTTCCTTTAAAGCTGATAAGGTTCTTACCAGTAAGGTGGTTTTTCCAGCTCCAGGGGAACTGATTAAGTTGAGTACAAGGGTATTGTTTTTGTCGAATTTTTGCTTTAGTTCACTGGCTTTTTCCTCGTTTATTTCCAAGATTTTCCTAATTACTGGAATTTTCATGCTTCTTACTCCTTTTATTCTGCTTCAATATATTCAATTAAAAGCTCTTTCCCAGAGATTATTTGGTGTCCAACTTCAGCTCCACATTTTGGGCATGGGGCCTGTATTATTGAACCTATAAATTCCTGGTCTTGTGGTAAAAAAACATGGGAACAGCCTGAACACTTGAGTTTAATTGGCACTGTTTCTATCTCCAACATGGCACCAGGCCATGGGGTGTCCTGGAGTAATATATCAAAACACACCTGTAGTGCCTCTGGTACAATTGCATTTAATTTACCTGTCCTGATCTTGACCTTCAGGAGAATTTTCATGTTATTTTTTGACATCTCCTGTTTAACTATATCCATAATCCCCTGAGCAATGGACATCTCATGCATTAAACTATAAGCTCCCTAAGGTAATAAAGTTATATGGCAAACACACCATCCTGGTAGATTACCCTTTTACCTCCGCCCCTTAAGTGGGCTGTTACCTTTTTCTGTTCAGTGTTCACTAGGTCCCAGTGGAGGGCAGAGTCGTTAAATCCCAACTCCTCTTTCAAATCTCTGGTTAATTTTTCTCCTCCATGGACATATGTTTCAGCATATGAAGCGCCAAGTGCAATGTGACAATTGCCCTGTTTCCCTCCAAAATTTTCGTCATAAAGGGTGTGTGCCATGAACCTATCTATCCTTGAAAATCTCTTGTCAGTTAATGAGAATTCTCCAATTTTACATGCATTGTCATCTACATGGATCTGTTTTTCCACAAAAAGTTCCCCTTCTTGTGCAGTGAATTTAACAACCCTACCTTCATTAAATTCTAACTTAAGCCCTTTTATCAGGTTCCCAGATCTAAATGAAGGTTGGTCCATGTAAAAAACACCTTTTGTGCCCCGCCAATCTGGAGAGGTGAAGATCTCAAAGCTGGGGATATTGTGTCCTGATATTCCAATCCATCTCCTGTCTTTACCAGGAGTTACATATAAATCGCACCTTTCAGATTCAAGGTGTAGGGTATCTATTTCAAGGGAATTTAGAAATTCCTTTATGTGTTTTGCATTTTCAAATATTTCCTGCCATTTTTTTTCTGGCTCTTCATAATCTAAATAGCATGCCTTAATGATTTGGTCTGTATATTCAGAGATGCTAAGGCCTGCATTTTTAGCGAGCTCATCTGTTGGCATTAAACACAGGGTCCATGAAAAAAGGCCTTTATTTTCCCTCTCATCTAAAATGTCCCTTAAGAACTTTCTAGATATAAGGGACCTCCCAATTTTCCCTGGATCAACGTCTTTTAAATGGGTAAGGGACTCTGGTGCCAGAATAGAGATAAGGCCATTTAAATTGCTGAAGAGTTCTTTTTCTCCAGGTGGTATAAAAGATATTTGATCCTCATCACCAATTAAATAGAAGGAATATTCCATTGAAGGAGAGAGGGTTATCCTCTGGATAGGATACATCTTTCTTTTTAATACCTCACTAAATACAACGCTCGCAAGCTCCCTTCCAGGCAGGTCGTATCTAACTAAAATTATGTCTTCTTTGGAGAATTTATCCAGTCTTGCTGTCTCAAGCCCCCAAAACAGCACCCTTGCATATCTTTTGAGAAGGTCTTTGTTAAGCATCTAAATACCCCTTTTAACCCAAGTTTATAAAACTTTGGTTAAGTTTACAGTAATTTCCCAAGAGCCAAATGTTATAGATATCTAGCTAGATTTGCAAGAAGAAATAAAGTCCAGGATAGTTAATTTTTTCTATTGTTATTTAGATGGGAAAATTTCTTTTTTATAGTCTCCCAGTTCAGGTATTACATTCCTCACACCCCCTATGGGATTGGGGACATCGTTTAGATAACGGGGGATAATGTGGATATGCAGGTGATCAATTGTCTGTCCTGCAACTTCTCCTTCATTAATACCAATATTATAACCTTCTATTCTTGAATTTTTGTTAAGTTTTTTTAGCATATTATTGTAAAAGAAGTTGGCTTTTTTATCTTTGGAGTTTTTTATTAATTCAATGTATAGTCCTTTTAAATCTTTTTGCTCAATCAATTTTTTCACAATTATCAGGATATTAAATAGTTCCCTCCATTCATTGGTAGTTAAATCAAACATAGAAGGTATATGTCTTTTAGGAACAACAAGTGCGTGTCCTGGAGACACTGGATAGCTATCAAATATGGCGTATAGATTGATTCCAGAATAGATTAAATGAGTTTTAAGAAAATTTTTTGAATTACAAAAAATGCATCCTTGATCCATATCTTTACCTGCTTAAAAACTTATTGTAAATTAACTTTAATTTATTTATCCTTCCATGACATGGACAGTTCATCAGTAAAAATAGTCTTTGAAGAAGAAATATCCACTGGTAAAATAGTTGTATCCCCACGTCCTGTATGGAAATGTGTCTCATGTCCCATGCATGGGGCCCGGCCAACATGTCCTCCCTTTGTTCCTTCGTGGAAAGAGGCGAGAAATTGGGTTAAAAGTTATAGTACAGCAATTTTAATAAAATTTTTAGTAAGTAGAGAAAATTTTGAACAGGATAAAAGAAATATTATCCATTACCTTTTACATAGGGAAAAAGAACTATTTTCCATGGGTAATCCTTATAGCTTTTCTCTGTTTCCTGGGAGTTGCAACTTGTGTGTAAACTGTGCGTTTGAAATTAATCAAAGATGTTTAATGCCCGGGAAAATCAGGCCTTCAGTGGATGCAATTGGTATTGAACTTGCGTCTATTACATCCATTGATTTTACAGAAAGTGTCTTATATTCACTTATCTTTAAATCATAGCTATAAAGATAAAATTAAACCAGCTCAACTTCTTCTGCTATATCCGAGATCGCAGATATTGCGATTTGCAAGAATTCACTCAATTCAAGGCCTAGTTTTTCGCATTCCATTATCCTTTCCCTGGATACATTTGCTGCAAAGCTTTTATCTTTCATCTTTTTCTTTAAGCTCTTAACCTTCATTCCCTTCATCTTTGTTGGTCTAACTAAGGCATTGGCCCTGATTAGTCCTGTTACAGTTTCTCCACATCTTAGCCCAAAATCCATTTTTGTCTCAGGTTGTACCCCGGTGTATTCCATGTTATGGGCAGCAATGGCATGTAACGCATCCCCAGGGAGTTTGTCTTTTAAGATTTTTTCAGTTGCAATAAAACCGTGTTTTTCAGGGTTGTCTTTGGTTTGTTCATAATCAATATCGTGAAGTAGACCTGTAATTCCCCACAAATTTTCATCTTCAGAAAAGTGTTTGGCCAGTGCCTTCATTACAGCCTCTGTCTCTAGGGAATGGAATATTAAAGACTTTTCATGGATGTGATTGGTTAAAATTTTTAATGCTTCTCCTCTGTCCATATGGTCTCCTCCTGACCCAGAGTTATCAAAGTGATAAACCTGGCTATAAGTGTGTGAATTTAACTGAATCTATTTAGTAAGTTAAGTGTGCTTTCAAAATTTACAGGGGGACTAAAATAATATCCCTGTATTTGATCACAGCCCAAAATCCTTAATATATTCAGTTGGTCTTGAGTCTCTACCCCTTCGGCACATACCTTTTTGCCCAATGCCTTGCTCATTTCAATTATCGCCTTTACTATATTCTGGTCATCTATTGAAGAGGTTAGGTTATTGATAAAAGATTTATCTATCTTTACAAGGCCCACTGGAAGCCTTTTTAAAAAAGATAGTGAAGAATATCCTGTACCAAAGTCATCCAGGCAAATAGTTATATTGTTTTGTGATAGGATATTAAGCTGGTTTATTATTTCCACTTCATCTGTCATTACCATGGTCTCTGTGACCTCTACTTCAAAACTGCTAAGTGGAATATGGAATTCTCTAGATAATTTTTGAAAATACTCAAGCCAATTAATCTTGTTTATACAACACACAGATAGATTTATGGCACATTTTATTTTTTTCTTATGAAATTTTTTTAAAATTATGCTCATATCTTTTGCTATCTTTCTCGCCATATTTATAGTCATGGGGACTATTAGTTCTGTTTCTTCAGCAAGGGGGATGAACTGTGCTGGGGGAACTATAGAACCGTCAGGTTTAATCCATCTTACAAGGGCTTCAAAACCTTTAATTTTCCCAGAACTGGCATCTACTTTGGGTTGATAAAAGGGTACGAACTCCTGTGCTTCTATTGCCTTTTTCAACTCCTCTATAGTTGAGAATCTTTTTTGAGATCTTTCTAGAAAGTCTCTATTAAAATACATATAGTTACCTGGGCCTTTTTTTCTTGCAAGACTTAAAGCAGACTCTGCATATCTCAACAGGTCGTTTGCATCAGTTGCATCATCAGGATATATGCTGATTCCATAGGAGCAGGTCAGGTTTAATTTAATGCCTTCTAATACCACTTCGTAAGAATTCGACTTCATCTTGCGGATTGCCTCTTCAATATTTGACAGCTTATTGAATTTATAAATAATAGCAAAAGTATCTTCTCCTATCCTTGCAACGTGCTCTTTATCAAAGAGGTTGATAAGTCCTTTGCTTTTTGCTATTAATATTTGATCTCCCAGGGTATATGAATAAATTTCATTTAGTTGTCTAAAGTCATCAATATCTGCAATAATTATACAAAACCTCTCCTTTTCTTTTTTTTCTGTTAACTCCCTTATCTTGGTTACAAAGAACTCTCTGTTCATAAGACCAGTTAATGGATCGTAAAAACGAAAAAATTTTGATTCCTCCTCTATTCTTTTCTGGGTTGTTAGATCGTAAAATACAGATACATAATTAATAGTTTTTCCATTTCTGTTTTTAATGGCATGTATTGATAATATTTCAGGATAAACTTCTTTATTTTTCCTCCTGTTCCATATTTCACCTTCCCACCACCCTTTTTTAGTTAAGTCCTCCCACATCTTCTTATAAAATTCAGGAGGATGTTTATTTGATTTAAGTATTCTGGGATTTTTGCCAATTGCCTCTTGTTTTGTATAACCTGTTATTTTAGTAAAGGCTGGATTTACATCAATTATAGTTCCTTCAGGATCGGTTATAACTACTCCCTCCAGTGCCTTGTTAAATATTATAGTGGCAAGTTGGAGTTTATATGACATATTCGATATATCTGTTATATCCTGGATTATCCCTATGACTGATTGGTCGTAATTAAGATCTGTAATGCAGGATATAAAATGCCTAAAAAAGACAAGATCTTTTTTAAATATTCTTTGAAATCCACAGGTGGTAAAATCTTTTTGATTAAATATATTTTCTTTTAAGAATTTCTTTTCATCCTCAGAGAAAAACTCTAAAAATCTTTCCTTGGGAATCCTATTTTTTTCAACTTTTATATTGAGAAGTGTTTTAATTCCCTCTGATAATTCTACTTCATTTGAATTTATATTCCAGAGCCAGCTTCCCATTTTTGCTACTTTTTCTGCCTGGATTAAAAGTTGATTTTTTAATGTTAATCTATTGTTCTTCTCAATAAATTCCGTGACATTATTCCCAACTACTATTAGTCCTTTGGGAGTTCCATTTTTGTGAAACAAAGGTATCTTAAGAAGTTCAAGGAAGACATCTTCCCCATTTGGCCTTTCAATCTTTTCTATTGTTTTTGTAATATGTCTATTTTCCCAGGATATTTTATCTGTTACTGTGCAATATTCAAATGTCTGTTTATGAAAAGGAGCGTATTCTATTAAATCCAGGTCTGTCTTTCCCCTGTAATCTATCTCAGTTAAACCAAAAAGTTCTAATGTATATTTATTTGCAAAAATCCATCTTCCATCTTTATCCTTAAAACACACCAAAACTGGATTGTGTTCCATCAACACTTTAAAGAAGTGTTCTATTTCCTGAAAGTTAAAATTATTTAATTGATCCATATTGATTCCCCAGATTTAAAATTTTTTTCGCCTTATAATATCAAAGATTACCCATGCTCCAAAAAAGGCTGAAAATAGATAGCCAATTAGTCCAATTAAAGGGTATCCAAATAAGAGTGGGGGAATTTTTGTTGTTATTATTATAGAAGATCCAAGTATCATTGCTGCAGTTAAAAGGGCAAGGGTCAACCTGTTTGTTATCCTATCCAATGTCTTTATTAGATTGTCCAATTTTTTGTGTTCAAACCCAATTGATAGCTTGTTTTGGTCCAGTTTATCTAAGAGTCTATCTATTTTTCTTGGATATTCTTTTAAAAGTAGGAATGAAGATATCCCCTTTTTAAATTCAAAGTACATGTTTGATGGAGACATCTTTGTTAACACTAACTTTTTTACATATGGTTTTAGTTCAGATATTACGTCAACCTCGGGATAGATGAGTCTACCTGATCCTTCACTTGTAACAAAGGCCTTGATTAACACTGCAACCTCAGGTCTGATTCGCATCTTGTGTCTGTGCAATATGGTGGTTATTTCCATCAGCATCTTTCCCAGGTGAATATCTTTTAATGCAAGGGAATAGTACTCATCAATAAAATCCTGAATTTCCATGGATAGGGTGATTAAGTCAGAGGTTTGGCTCTGGTAACACATATAGAGGACCACATCCATTACCTGTTCTATATCCTTTTTAACAACTCCTTCTACCAAGTCAATTAATTTAAATCTAATGGACTTAGATAGTCTTCCAGTCATGCCCCAATCAAGTAAAGAGATTCTATTGTCTTCTAATATAAAGATATTTCCAGGATGTGGGTCTGCATGGAAAAAACCGTGTTCAAAGATTTGTTTTATAAAAATATCAAGGAGTTGATGGGCTACTTTTTTTCTGGTATCAAAATCCATGTTGGAAATAGCTATTTTTAGGCTTTTCCCCTTTAATTTTTCCATTACAATGATTTCCCTGGTGCAATACTCTCCAAATATCTTTGGCAAATAAAATTTGTTGTCATCTCTAAAATTATGAGAAGCTATGTTGATATTTCTGACCTCTCTTTTAAAATCCAGTTCATTTAATATCATCTTTTTTATTTCTTGAACTATCTCTGGAAGGCTGTAGACCTTTAAAAGCTCTATTTTTTCATTGATTACATTTGCAATCTCTTCCAGGATTGCCAGATCTGTCTTTATTGTATTTTCAATGTTAGGCCGTTTGATTTTTATGGCAACATGGATATTTTCTTTTTTTAAAATAGCCCCATGGACCTGGGCAAGGGAACCTGCAGCAATTGGATCAGGACTTATATAAGAAAAGATTTCATCCACCTTATTTTGTAGGGTTTTTTCTATTTGAACAACAATTACGTGGAATGGCTCCCCTTCCACCATATCTTGAAGCTGACTTAGTTCATTTGCCAGTTCAACTGGTATTAAATCTGTTCTAAGGCTCAGGATCTGTCCAAATTTAACAAAAGTGGGACCAAGCTCTTCAAGTACCAGCCTAATCCTTTTATAGGTATCTTTTGGTATCTCTTTTGTTTTTTTAGGGGATATCTTGAATGGATATAAGGTTTGTAGTCTAGATACAATATCTTCAAATCCGTATTTTGCCAGGGTAAGTACTATTTTTTTATATCTATTTATTTTTGAGAAAGAAAATATATCCACAATATTTTAGAAAAGGGGGGCTTTAAAGACGCCCCCTCTAATTTTTATGCTTGACCTGATTTCATTTTATCCAAGTACTCATCCATGGTCCTGGCTGCAACACCGCTTAGCACTATAAGACCCACTAAGTTTGGAATTGCCATAAAGCCATTTAAGACATCTGATAATGTCCATACAAATGACAGTTTTGCAACTGCACCAATAAAGGCAGCTATTACAAAAAGTATCCTGTATGGAATATTGGTCTTGGAGCCAAAAAGATATTCTGTGCATTGCTCACCATAATAGGACCATCCAAGGATTGTGGAATATCCAAATAGAGCTGAGCCAATAGTTACTATGTAAGCACCTGCAGTCCCCAGTGTGGAACTAAATGCAGAGATTGTAAGGGCTGTTGAAGTTTCTCCATTTGACCAAACCCCAGTCATAACAATTGCAAGGGCAGTAATTGAACATGTGACAATGGTATCAATAAAGGTACCAACCATTCCAACAAGTCCCTGCCTTGCAGGATCAGCGGTCTTTGCTGCAGCATGGGCCAAAGAACCAGTACCAAGACCTGCTTCATTTGAAAAGATTCCCCTTGCAACACCAAATTGAAGTGCCTTTGCAACAGTTGCCCCTGCAAATCCACCAACTGCAGCCTGACCAGTAAATGCACTCTTAAAAATAATTGCCAGGGCAGTGCCAATATTTCCAATGTTTAGAAGGATTACGAGAAGTCCACCAGAGATATAGATAATGGCCATAAAAGGAACAAAGAATTCTGTAACCTGTCCCAATCTCTGGATACCACCCAAGATTACTGCGGCTGTAAATACAGCCAAAATTATCCCAACAATATAGTTACTTGTTGTTACATTTTGTATATGAAAGAGCTTTGCAACTGATAGGGCTACACTGTTTGATTGAACCATACATCCAATACCAAATGCAGCAATCATACCTGAAAATGCAAAGGCAATGGCCAGGATTTTTCCAATGGGTTTTCCCAAAAATTGAGAAGCCCCATCCTCCAAATAGTAAAATGCACCACCAATCATAGTGCCATCTTCTGCCTTTCTGCGGTATTTGACACCTAAAAGTGCCTCTGTGGCCCTTGTGGCCATACCCACCAGGGCAGTGATCCACATCCAGAGAGCTGCACCAGGACCGCCTAAGGCAATTGCTGTTGCAACACCAGCTATGTTTCCATTACCCACTGTTGCAGCTAGGGTGGTCATCAATGCCTGAAAAGGGGTGATGTCCCCTTCACCCTTTGCCTTGGATTTAAAGGATGCACCTGTAAAGGCGAGTTTTAGGGCTAAACCCAGTTTTCTAAATTGAATGCCACGATATCTAATGGTAAGCAGGATACCTGTGAAAAATAAGGCAACCATCATGTACTTACCCCACATGAAACTGTCCAGGGCATTTAACAAATCCATCATAATAAGGTCCTCCTTAAATCTTGGTTAGAAATTTTTAACCTACAATACATATGGAACCCTAACATTATACCCTTTATAAATCACAAAGGTCTCAAGTGACTGGACCTCCTCTATTTTGCTCACTTCTTCTGCGTAAAATTCTTTGAGACCATATTTATCGTTGAATATGACAAATAACATGAGATCATACCTTCCAGTTACTACACTTACAGATACAACACCTCTAAGTCTGCTAAATTCTTCTCCTTTTTTGAACATGTCAGTGGTCTTTAATTTCACACCTATTATTACCAACTGGTGATTAGGTATTCCCTCAATATCAACCAGGCCTTCTATAGATAGCAGACCTGCATCCACCATTTTCTTAACCCTGGCCCTTACAGTATTTTCTGTAATGCCAAGTTTCTTAGCTATTTTCTTAAACGACTTTCTACCTTCCCTCAGCTCTTTTATAATTTCTAAATTTATTTCATCTACTTTTATGTTCATGATTTTTGACAATACTGTCTTTATTAAAAATTTAAATGGGATATTTAAACCAAATTTGTTTTTTTTTCAACTAATTTTGGCTTGAGGATTAAAAAATTTAGATCAATTCCAGGGCCTTTTCTGGTAGTATGCAAGCATCTTCCATTTCAAAGGCCATTGCAACAGGTCCACAGGTAAGCTTTCCTTTGACCATATTCAGTCCCTTACAGATAGCTGGGTTTTCAAGGCAGGCCTTTTTTACTCCTTTATTTGCTATTTCCAGACCATATTTTATTGTTGCGTGGTTTAAGGCAAAGGTAGAAGTCCTTGCATAGGCACCAGGCATATTTGCAACGCAGTAGTGAACTATATTATCCACCACAAATACAGGATCACTGTGGGTAGTTGGTTTAGAGGTCTCTGCACACCCACCCTGGTCAATTGATACATCAACGATCACTGAACCAGGTTTCATGATCTTTAGATGCTCCCTTGTGATCAATTTTGGAGCCTTGGCCCCAGGGATTAGGACTGCACCAACCACCATGTCTGCCTTTTGCAGGGCAACTTCCAGGTTATGGGCGTTGCTAAATTGGGTAAATACATTTGGAGGAAGGATATTTTCAAGATGTTCCAATGTGTTCACATTTATATCTAAGACCGTAACATTTGCACCAAGCCCTGCTGCAGTTTTGGCTGCATTGGTACCTACAGTACCACCACCTATAATAAGCACATTTGCAGGAAATACCCCAGGAACCCCTGTGGTCAGGATACCTCTTCCTCCACGAGGTTTTCCCAGAAAATATGCCCCCATAAGTGGTGCCATTCTCCCTGCTACCTCGCTCATGGGTTTTAAAAGGGGGAGAGAACCATCTGTCTCCTGGACAGTCTCATAGGCAATTGCAATTATTTCCCTTTCCATGCATGCCTTGGTCAGCTCTTTGTCCGCTGCAAAGTGAAAATATGTATATAAAATTTGAGAAGGTCTCATGAGCTCATATTCATCAGGCAAAGGTTCCTTTACCTTGACTATCATCTCAGCTATGTCCCAGACATCTTTTGCAGTTTCCAAGATCTTTGCACCAACTGCCTGGTATTCCTTATCTTCTATTCCAGATCCCACTCCTGCTCCTTTTTGTATAAAGACTTCATGTCCTGCTTCCACATAGGCCCTTGCCGCAGCTGGTGTTAAGCCCACCCTGAATTCGTTGTTTTTGATCTCTTTTGGGCAACCTATTCTCATAACCCCTCCTATTTTAGGCTTTTATGTTAATAAATGTCTCATGGGCCCTGTATGAACTTCTAACAAACACCCCTGAGACAACCTCCTTAAATCCAATCTTTTTGCCTGTCCTTTCCAGTTCTATAAATTCTTGGGGATGGTAATACTTTGATACCTCCACCTGTCTCTTGGTGGGTCTTAAATATTGTCCAATGGTTAAAATATCCACACCTGAGTTTTTCAGGTCAAAAAAAGTTTCTACAAGTTCTTCTATGGTTTCACCAAGACCCACCATAATGCCTGATTTTGTTGGAATGTCTGGGGCAATGTCTTTGGCATTTTTTAGCAATCCAATTGATCTACCATAATCTGCTCCAGGTCTTACCTTGTTATATAATCTTTTTACTGTTTCCACATTGTGGTTAAAAACATCTGGCTTTGCCTCTAATACGGTTTTTAAGGAAGATATGTTTCCCAAAAAATCAGGCACAAGCACCTCCACCCCTACTCCTGGACAATTTTGCTTAATGAGTTTTATTATTTTTGCAAAATGTGATGCACCCCCATCTTCTAAATCATCTCTGGTAACAGAAGTTATTACCACATATTTCAGAGACATCTTTTCTATAAATTCTAAAATACCATATGGTTCATCTTCTCTTAAGGGTACAGGCTTTTTGTGCTCCACAGAACAAAACCTGCAGTTCCTTGTGCAGTATGGTCCCATAATCAAAAAGGTGGCAGTGCCCTTGGTAAAGCACTCCCACCTGTTGGGACACCTTGCCTCTTCACAAACTGTATTTAAGTGATTTTTCTCTAAAAAGGATTTTGTCCTCCCAAAGCAGGGAGAGGAGGGGAGCTTTTTTTTAAGCCACTCTGGCTTTTTCTGATGTGAATTTAAAGGATTCATAATTTATATCCTGGGTTGTTAGATATTGTGTTAAAACTGGCTTTATATTAAAAACATCTACAAACTTCTCCTTTATAATTTCTTTGGCTTTATTTATATCAATAACTTTTCCTATGATGTTTGAGAAATCAGTTAGTTCAACTCCCCTGAGTCCACATGGATTTATCCAGGAAAATGGTGTTAAATCCATGGAGACATTCAGGGCAATGCCATGATAGGTGATACCTTTTTTAATTGATATCCCAATAAATCCGATTTTTTTATCCTTATACCAAACACCCCTATTTATATCCCTTCTAGTAAGGACAATGCCAAATGAGTTTGCTGTTTCTATCATCACTTCTTCAAGTAGATATACAAAATCCTTTACACCTATCTTTAGTGATTTTAGGTTAAAAATTGGATATACAACTATCTGACCTGGACC
This sequence comes from Desulfothermus okinawensis JCM 13304, assembly GCF_054654515.1. Lineage (NCBI taxonomy): Bacteria > Pseudomonadati > Thermodesulfobacteriota > Desulfovibrionia > Desulfovibrionales > Desulfothermaceae > Desulfothermus > Desulfothermus okinawensis. Next base: position 33,925 of record NZ_BAAIEW010000025.1, read on the forward strand.
ATGATATGTAATATCTCCACCACGTTCTATTTCATATAGATCTATTCCCTTATTTTTTATAAATTCTTCAGAAATAAGGAAATTAGATCTATTTCCGTTTTTTCCTATGGTGTAAACAGATTTGTGCTCAAGTATTAATAAGACATCCTCCCTATTTAGTCTATTTGTTTTTTCTGCTACAATGTGCTTTTGAATTTTCCATATTTTCTCATATCCAACTGGTTCTTTAATAATATAGATTTTACATTCTCTATGTATATGAGACATTGTTAATATCCCTTTAAAATGGGCTTTCTTGCTGCCAGAACTTCATCTAACCTCTTTACCTTTGTATTTTGTGGTGCTTCTTTTAAAATCTCAGGATTTTGTTCTGCCTCTTTTACTATCTGTTTTATAGCCCAGATAAACCTGTCAAGGTTTTCCTTTGATTCTGTTTCTGTTGGCTCTATCATTATTGCTCCATGCACAACAAGTGGGAAATATATAGTAGGTGGATGAAATCCATAGTCAATCAACCTTTTTGCTAGATCCAGTGTAGTTACCTTATACTTTGCTAAATTTTTATCAGTAAAAACACACTCATGCATACATGGTCTATCATAGGGCAAATAAAGGGTATCCTTTAGCTGTTCTTTTATGTAGTTTGCATTTAATACAGCAAGTTCACTTACTTTTTTAAGTAGATTTCCCATTGATAGTATATAACAATAGGCCTTTACCATAACAGAAAAATTTCCATAAAAGGAGTGGACCCTTCCAATACTGTCTGGGTGGTCATAAGAGAGTAAATATTTCCCATCTTGCTCTATTATCCTTGGTATAGGCAAGAATTCAACTAAATGATCTCTTACACACACAGGACCAGAGCCAGGGCCTCCTCCTCCATGTGGAGCGGAAAAGGTCTTGTGGAGATTTATATGGAGAACATCAATCCCCGATTTTTTGAGGTCAACTATCCCCATAATTGCATTCAGGTTCGCGCCATCGCAATATACCAGACCTCCCCTTTTGTGGATAATATCTGCTATTTCCTTTATATTCTCTTCAAAAAGTCCCAGGGTATTGGGATTGGTTACCATAATCCCTGCAGTATCTTCATCCATGTATTTATCAACTTCTTCAACTGATAAGATACCCTGCTCATTAGACTTGATCTTTACAGGTTCATAACCACATATTGCAGAGGATGCTGGATTGGTTCCATGGGCAGTGTCAGGGATGAGCATCTTTTTCTTTGGTGTGCCGTTTTTTTTGTGGTACGCATATATAATTCGAACTCCAGTATATTCCCCATGGGCCCCTGCTGCAGGTTGCAAGGTTACTCCATCCAGTCCTGTTATTTCTTTTAAAAGCTCTTGAAGATGGTACATGAGCTTTAGGGGTCCCTGGGACATATCTTCGGGAAATAGAGGATGCACCTTTGAAAATTCATCCATTGATGCTATCTGTTCGTTGATTTTTGGATTGTATTTCATTGTGCACGATCCAAGGGGATATGTCCCTGTGTCCACTCCAAAATTCCATGTAGATAAGCGCGTATAATGTCTTACCACATCTACTTCACTCAAATCAGGTATATCTAGCTTATCTCTTATAAGTTCCCCGGGGATGTTACTATCTTCATCAACATCTAAAGCAGGCAGGCTGTAACCTATTCTGCCCTTTTTCCCGGTCTCCCACAGGAGTACCTCTTCCATTAAAAGCCCTGTGGTTCCCTGGGCATTATATTCCTTTAACATGATGAAACCTCCCTGATTAAGGTGTCCAGATCTTCTTTTGTCTTGGTCTCTGTTACTGCTATTAGATATGGTTCATTTAGCTCAGGATAAAATTTTTTTATGGGCAGGCCTAAAATTATATTTTTTTCTTTAAGTATGTTGAATATTTTTTCTCCCTTTCCATTAAAATCTACCACAAATTCATTAAATGTAGGTGAATTAAATGAAATTTTAAATCCTGCTTCTTTTAGGCCTTTTTTTAGGTATTCTGTCTTGTGATAGCACTGTGAGGCCACTTCTTTTATTCCCTTCTCACCCATAACGGCCATATACATTGCAGCAGTAAGTGCACAAAGTCCCTGGTTGGAACAGATATTTGATGTGGCCTTTTCACGTCTTATGTGCTGCTCCCTTGTAGATAGGGTCAACACAAAACCCCTTTTACCTTCTCTGTCCTTTGTCATGCCAACGAGTCTGCCAGGTAAATTTCTCACATACTTCATTTTTGACGTGAATATTCCAAGGGACGGCCCGCCAAAGGATTGGTTTAGACCAAGGGACTGGCCTTCCCCACAACAAATATCTGCGTCAAATTCCCCAGGCGGCCTGAACAGGCCATAGGCCAGGGGCTCAGTAAATGAACAGATAAAGAGGGCGTCAAGTTCCTTTGCTTTTTCAGATACAGATTTTAGGTCTTCAATGCACCCAAAAAAGTTTGGGGATTGAACAGCTATTGCACAGATACCCTCTTTTTTATCCAGGCTGCTTAAATCAGTTCTTCCATCTTTTGTATATCCAAGTTCTATAACTTTTATATCCCTTGTCTCAAAATATGTATTTAAGACTTCCCTGTAATGGGGATGGATGGTATTCGATATGGCTACTAGATTTTTATTTTTCTTTACCCTTAGTGCCATGAAAATTGCCTCAGCAAGTCCAGTTGCCCCATCATACATGGATGCATTGGATACTTCCATTGAAAGGAGTTTGCACATAAGGGTCTGATATTCAAAGATTGCCTGAAGTGTCCCCTGGCTTATTTCTGGTTGATAGGGGGTATAGGCAGTAAAAAATTCCGAGCGCTGTAAAAGAAATGGTATTACAGATGGTATATAGTGTTCATAGCTCCCGGCTCCAATAAAGGACTTTACCTGCTTTGTGGTCTTTGTCTCTTTAACCAGTTTATCTATGTGGTCTAATAGCTCTAATTCACTTAAAGGACCAGGGATATCTAATTCTTTATCTCTTTTGCAATTTTCAGGGATAGTAGTAAAAAGTTCCTCTAATTCCCTTGCAGAGCAAAGGGTTAGCATCTCTTTTATTTCGTCCTGGGTATGTGGCAAATACCTCATTTTTCTTCTTCTCCTTTTAAAAGTTCAAGATATGCTTTGTTGTCCATAAGCTCATCTAATTCAGATAGGTTCCTGGGCTTTACGATAGCAAACCATCCCTTATCATAGGGAGATGAATTTACAAGCTCTGGGCTATCAACAATATTCTGGTTTATCTCTACTATCTTTCCAGATACAGGCATATATACTTCAGATACAGCCTTTACCGATTCCACAGTGGCAAACTGCTCCTCTTTATTAAATTCTGATCCCACCTCTGGCAGTTCAACAAACACAATGTCTCCAAGTTGATCTTGGGCAAAATCAGTTATTCCAACACGCACCCTGTCCCCCTCTAATCTTGCCCACTCATGCTCTTTTGTATATTTTAGGTCCTCTGGAATAATTAATTCTTGAATCTCTTTCATTTGACACCTCCTAAATTATAAAAAGTTTTTTAAGTTTTTCCTTGCAGTCTTCTCAGGCCTTATATCTTCCACTATTTTTACTGGTAGCTTCCTCTTTTTGTCCTTAAGATACACCCAGGTATCTAGAGGGAGATGTTTATTAACTTTGACAAAACCACAGCAAAGCCCCCTTGGCTTGAAACCTTCAGGCTTGTCTTTGGAATTAATAGACACCACCTTACCATTAACAAGGGATATCCCCATATCAGTGCAACATGTGAGAACTTCACCTATGTCTTCACCACCTTCTGTTACAACCCTGGGATGATCCTCTAGATTGACCTTTCTTAAATCCTTTCCAAGAAATGGATAGGTATAAACAGAATAGGACGGTAAAAGTTCCTCAAGGGATTTTCTCCCAATAAAATCTTTGGTAAAAGTTTTTTTGTATTCTTTCCAGGGAAGGCAAAAATCCCAGGGATTGTTTAAAAAAGGCCAATTGCCAATATCTTGATGGGATAGGGGTAGCTTTGCACCAGCCCTGAGTGAATCCCTTGCTGCAAGACCACAGGGGGTAATGTTTAATCCTTTACCTCTACCGATTAGAAGCTCCCATATTTCAACGGTATCTTCAGCCCTGCAGTAAATCTCAAATCCTATCTCCCCTGTATAGCCTGATCTGGAGAGAAGGATATTTTTGCCATTTATCAGTTGAACCATTCCCACACTGGAGTCCACATCTTCATCAAAGGACTCAAAAAATCCCTTAAATGTAAAATAGGGAAAATGGGAAAACACCCTGTCTGGATCCTTTAGACACGAGTACATAATTTTGGGGGCAGTGGGACCCTGGATGTCCATTTTACCAAGTTTGTCTGTTAAATCTTCTATCTCTACCTCAAATTCTCCTTTATTCTCCTTTAAATGATCTGCAACTATGTCTCCCATGCTGGCATTTACCACTACAAAATACAATTCATCATTGACCTTATATAAAGTGGCATCGTCTATCACATGGGCCTTTTCTGATAGAAAAACTCCATACACTAAATAAGAAGATTTAATGGCTCCATTTTTCACGCACCTGGTTAAGTCCCTGGAAAAACAGAGATTTAATAGTTTTTCAGCATCCTTTCCTTTTACAAGGACTCCAGCCATGTGAGAGGTATCAAATATACCACAGGAGGTTAAAACAGATAGGTGCTCTTCTTTTGCAGAACCATACCAAAGGGGCATCTCATATCCCCCAAAAAGGGCAAATAATGCCTTATTCTCCTTGTGCCAATTAAATAGTGGTGTATATTTTTTCATGACCACATCCCCATTTATTTTATGGTTTAAATAAACACTGTTTTATCCTGTGATAATCTTTTCAAATATCCTAGATTTTGTCAAGAGGTATTTTATTTTTTTGTAAAAATTTAATAAAAAAATTTACAAACACATAAAAAAAATGTAATTTTTTTATGAAAAAATAATTTTTAATTAATTCACGTAGTTAAGTGTCGACAATTTATTTTAACTGGAGTAAATAAAAAATAGGAGGTTTTTTATGAAAAAGGTAATTGTTATAGGTGCAGGGCCTGGGGGATATGTTGCTGCAATCAGGGCAGCTCAGATGGGCGCAAAGGTTCTTTTGGTTGAAAAAGACAAAGTTGGGGGTACGTGTCTAAATTATGGTTGTATCCCAACAAAGGCCATTATCAGTTCTGTGGACCTATTTAATAAGATTAAAAAATCACGGGAGTTTGGAATTGAGGTTAAGGATGTTTTTGTTTCAATGGATAGAATAGTTAAGAGAAAGGAAAAAATTGTAACTAACCTAAGGCGGGGTGTTGAAGCACTAATAAAAAAGAACAAAATTGAGATTGTACATGGGGTGGCTGAGCTAAAAGGTCCAGATTCCATCTCAGTTAAGATGCAGGAGGGAGAAAAATCCTTTCAAGGCGATAGTGTTATATTAGCCCTTGGGTCTGTTCCAAGGCCCCTTAAGGGGATTGAATTTAATGGGGAGTATATATTATCAAGTGATGATTTATTAAGTTTAAATGAAGTTCCAGAGAGTATGGTTATTATAGGAGGTGGGGTGATTGGTTGTGAATTTGCCTATATCCTGGCCTCTTTGGGATGCAGGGTTTATATTATTGAGGCCTTAGATAGGTTGCTTCCTGTTAAAGGTATTGATCATTTTGCATCTTCTTTAATTTTAAGGGAAATGAAAAAACTTAAGGTATCAATCAGCTTAAATTCTTTAGTTAATGCTGTGGAAAAATTGGATAGCGGAAAATTGAAAGTAAGATATGTAGATAAGAACAAAAAAGAGGTAAAAGAAATCTTGTGTGACAAGGTGGCTGTTTGTATTGGAAGGGCACCAGGGGAGTTTTTTAATAAATGTCAGGTTGAGTTAACAGAAAATGGATGGATCAAAACAGATGAATTTTTCAGGACATCTATTGACAATGTATATGCAATAGGTGATTGCCTTGGTCCCACAAGGCCTATGCTTGCCCATGTTGCCATGCACGAGGCTATCTGCTGTATAGAAAATATTTTTGGTGGGAAGAAAAAGATGGACTATGATAGGGTACCAGGCGTTGTTTATACAAATCCAGAGATAGGGTGTGTAGGGATAACAGAGGAGATGGCAAAGGAACAGGGATTTGATTTTGATATCTCTCAGGTTATGTTCCGTGCAATTGGAAGGTCTCATACTTCAGGGGAAATCAGTGGAGATGCCAAGATAGTGTTTGACAAAAAATCAAGAAAAATTTTAGGAATACACATAATTGGGCCACATGCATCAGAACTAATTGGTGTGGGGTGTGTTTTACTGCAAAAAGGGGCTTTGATAGATGATGTTGAAAAGACTATTTTTGCCCATCCCACGCTCTCAGAAATTTTCCATGAGCTTTCCCTAAAGGCTCTGTCAATGCCAATACACGGCTAAATAAAGAGGTAATATACTGTGGGAGAAAAGAAAAAGACAAGGGACTTTATTTTGGTTGAGGACGGGGTAGAACTATTTTTTGAGTATATTGATAATAACAGAGGAGATACAATTGTCTTTATAAATGGTCTTTTTCAATGTATTTTTAACTGGTATCCTTTAATAGATCAGTTAGATAATAAATCCAACTTACTTTTCTATGACCTACGTGGTCAGGGAAAGAGTAAGATACAGGACCAGACCATTTCCCTGGATAAGCACGTTCTGGATCTATTCCACTTAATGAATCATCTTAGATTGGAGAAAATAAGTATAGTAGGTATGAGCCTGGGATCTATTATTGGATCTATGTTTGCAATAAACTATGAAGAGCGTGTCAATAAACTGGCCCTACTTGGTATATGTGGTGGGGCCAGGATGCAGATGATTTTAGATGATTGGAAAAACACCCTGGAACTACTTGGGGATTTTGCACTTTTTAAATTCATAATCCCGTGGATATTTTCATCCACTTTTATAGAACAAAATCAGGATAAGGTGGATTCTATAATAGACGCACTAATTGAAAGAAATAAACTGGAAAACCTGTTAAAATTAATTGATTCCATATTGCCTTATCCAGATGTTAAAGGGTTAATAAGTGCCATAAATAGACCCTATAAGATTATTGTTGGAGACGAGGATGCCCTTGCGAGTAAAAAGTGGATACAGGAAATTTTATCACTTTCACCACTTTGTAACAGGGTAATCTTTATACCAGGTAAGGGACATTCTCTAATTGAAGAGGCACCAGAAGAGGTGGCAAAAGTTATAACTGATTTTATTTAAAAGTTTTTGCGAGGAAACATATGGATCCCCTTGAACTAAAAAAAATCCCTATTTTTGAGAAAATGTCTGATGAGTTGCTAATAGATATGTGTTCAAAGATGGCCATGAAGTTAGTAAAAAAAGACCAGGTACTCTTTTTTAAAGGAGATATGGGAGATGCCCTATACATTATAAAAAAAGGTAAGATTAAGATTTCCATACCAACTGAAGAGGGAGAAGAACTTATAATTTCAATATTTAGTGATGGAGATTTTTTTGGAGAACTATCTCTTCTGGACAAGTCTCCTCGTTCTGCTGACGCTATAGCAATTACAGATACCCAGCTTTTTGTGCTCCACAGGGACACATTTTATTCTTATCTTTTCAAAAAAACAGAGGCTCTTGAAGCCATTATGGCTGCACTATGCGAGAGGCTGAGGAAAACCGATGATTTTCTAACTGATCTTTGTTATACTAATTTTCCCAAAAGGCTTGCCAAGACACTTATTGATCTCTCCAATAGATTTGGAAAGAAGAAAGGGGAAAAAATTATCCTTGACCTTGAACTCACCCAGAGGGATCTCGGAGCTATGCTTGGTGTTACCAGGGAGACAGTAAACAGGGAGCTTATGAGATTAAAGGTGCAGGGGATCTTAACAAAAGACAAAAAGAAAATCGTTATAAATGATCTTTCAAGGTTGCTAAACTTGATTTAAGGTTTAATTTTAATCATCTTCTTCCTTCTTGGAACATTTCTAAATGTGGTCAAATTTTTCAATAGGGTACTTATTATTGTTGGAAACCTTTATATGTTGCACATGAATTTAAAGATGTAGGTTTATATTATGGCCAGCAAGGATTTTGAAAAATTATATCTGCAAGAGAAAAAGATAAATGACTTGATTTGTTCAGTGAATCAGGCAGAAGATGTTAATGAGATATTTTTGGACCTAAAAGATGGACTATGTAATCTATTTTGTTGTGAGAGGATAACCATTTATGCAGTGGATAAAAAGAGAAACCAGCTTTATTCCAGAATTAAGACAGGAAAAGAGCCAATTGAGATAAGAGTTGACATAGATGAAAAGAGCATTGCTGGTTTTGTTGCAAAACACAGGTGTATGGTAAATGTCAAAGATGTCTATGACCTGGACGAAATAACAAAAAGTTATCCTGGTCTTAATTTTGACTCAAGCTGGGACAAAAAATCTGGTTTTAGGACCAGGTCTATTCTAGCATCTCCTCTTATTCTTAAAGGGAAATTTCTGGTTGGTGTGCTCCAGCTGGTTAACAAAAAAGATAGAGGAATTTTTGATGATACAGATGAAAAGTTGATAAAAAAGCTCTCTCCTTCCCTTGCTGGTGCATTTTATCATCTGCTTATGTATCAGCGAAAGTTTGGGAAATTTGATTATCTCATAGAAATGCACAAACTAACTTACTCTGAACTGGATATGGCTATAATTAAGGCACGTCATGGGAAAACTCCCATTGAACAGGATGTAGCCTGGGTACTGATAAATGATTTCAATGTGTCAAAAGAAGATATAGGTCAGGCTTTGTCTAAATATTATAATACTGAATTTATCCCATATACAGATAAGGTCATATTACCTGCTGACTTATTAAAGAGGTTAAATATTGAGTACTTAAAGTCCAGATTCTGGATGCCCTATAAATATCAGGAAGGAAATATAATAGTTTTAATAGATGATCCATCAGATGAAGAGAAAAAGAGGGAAGTATATTTTTCTGGAATAGGGGATAATATTAAATTTTGTGTTAGTTTAAAAGAAGATATTGTAAAATTTTTAACAAGGTTTGAAGAGCAGGAGGTATTTGGAGACCAGTCCTTGGGAGATGTGTTAAGTGAGTTAAAAGAGGAAGATACCTTTGCAGACTCAGATGTTAGTGAGGAGTTTATCAGTGAAGATGCCCCTGCTGTTATAAAGCTGGTTACAAAGATTATAAAAGATGCATATGAGATGGGGGTATCAGATATACATATTGAGCCTGGGCCAGGAAAAGAACCCGCCCAGGTGAGGTTTAGAAAAGATGGTGTGTGTTTTCAATATATAGAAATTCCAGCAACCCATATTAAGGCCTTTATAAACAGAATCAAAATAATGAGTAATTTAAATATTGCAGAAAAGAGAATACCTCAGTCTGGAAAAATAAAAGTAAAATATAAAGATAGTGTTGTGGAACTCAGGGTAGAAGTAACTCCAACTGTTGGGGGAATTGAGGACGTTGTAATGCGTATTTTAGCTGCTGGTAAACCCATTCCCCTTGAGAAAATGAATTTTACACAGAGGAATTTAAATGAGCTTCTTAATATTATCCACAAACCATATGGAATTTTTCTCGTAGTAGGACCAACAGGTTCTGGTAAAACCACCACCTTGCATTCTGTTTTAGGAAGATTAAATACCCCGGAAAAAAAGATATGGACAGCAGAAGATCCTGTGGAAATAACACAAAAAGGACTCAGACAGGTTCAGGTAAATCCCAAAATAGGCTACACCTTTGCAAATGCCATGCGATCTTTTTTAAGGGCAGATCCAGATATTATTATGGTAGGGGAGATGCGTGATAAGGAAACAGCCCACACAGCCTTGGAGGCATCTTTAACCGGTCATTTAGTGCTATCCACCCTCCATACAAATTCAGCACCAGAAACAATAACCAGGCTTATAGACATGGGCATGAACCCATTTAATTTTGCCGATGCAATTTTGGGGATTTTGGCACAAAGGCTGGTTCGTACCCTCTGTAAAAAGTGCAAAGAATCCTACCACCCCTCAAAGGAAGAATTTGATACATTGGTAAAAGAATATGGAGAAGATATATTCCCTGAACTGGGGATTGAATATTCTCCTGAACTCCTATTATACAGGCCTGTTGGTTGTGATGAGTGCAATAAGACTGGATATTCTGGTAGAACAGCCCTGCACGAGCTCTTAGTTGCTACTCCAAAGATTAAACGACTAATAGTTTCAGGTGCTCCTGTTGAAGAGATACTTAAAGCAGGGATATCAGAGGGAATGAGGACCCTAAAACAGGATGGTATCATAAAGGTATTTAAAGGACAGACTGATTTTTCAAGCGTACTTAAGGTATGTATTGTGTAAAAAGATAATTTCATCTTATTTTAAGGATATTGGCTAAAATATAAAGAGTAGCAAATATAAATTAATAGTGGGCTGTAAAAGGCTGTAACGAGTGTATAGAGAGGGAGGTATATGGATATAAGTGTATCTTTGATTAGAAAAATAAATTCAGTCACAGATCCATCCATAAGGCAGGAGGAGACAAGTTCCTCACCCTACCCTAGAATTTCTCGCACAAAATAAAAAAGAAAGGGCGTTATGAAAATAGTATTTTTAGATATAGATGGGGTGTTGCAGCCTTCTTATTATCAGAGAAGGTTTAAGCATGATCTGGACAAACTCCAGGCTGGCCTGGCACAAAAATACAATGATTCAGGATTTCTTAAATTAAATAAATATGATATTGGAGCAGTTTATTATGACTGGCAACTTAAGGCTGTGGAAAACTTAAAAACCCTACTTAACAACACAGGCGCAAAAATTGTGCTTAGCTCTGACTGGAAAAGGGGTCGAACACTTGATGAGCTAAAAAGACTTTTCAAAATCCATGACCTGGATGAATTTCTCATTGATACAACTCCCAATATGTCAAATAGATGTGAAGAAATAGAGGACTATCTTGCATCTCACTCAAGCATAGAAGAGTTTGTTATATTAGATGATTATAAATTTTGGGGTTATGAAAAGTTTGGTGAAAAATTTATTTACTGTGATATGTTCTTAGAAGAAGAATTAAATCAGGCTTTAAAGATTTTTTTTAAGTGAATAGCTGGTTAAATGATTGTAAGGAGAAATCCAATGAAAATAGCATTAGCACAAATAAACCCAATAGTTGGAGATTTTCAGTATAATACAAATAAAATTATTGCATTTATGAATAGGGCCAGAGATCTTGGGGCTCATCTGGTGGTTTTTCCAGAGTTGTCTCTACTTGGTTATCCACCTTTAGATTTTTTAAGTAGAAGGGATTTTGCAGAAAAATCATTTGAATATTTGAAGCAAATAGCAGGTGCAACAAAAGATATATTTGTTTTGATTGGTGCTGTTACTGCTAACGAAAAAAGCGGCAAACCATTTTTCAACTCTGCTGTATTGATGAGAGAGGGAAAAGTGGTGTTCACATATAACAAAAATCTTTTACCAACCTATGATGTATTTGATGAAGCCAGATACTTTGAATCTGGCGACAAAGTTGGAATATTTGATATAATGGGCACTAAAATAGGTATTACAATATGTGAGGATATGTGGACCATTAAAGGGTTTAATCCCTTTAAATATTCTAAGGATCCAGTTTCAGAACTTGCAAATAGAGGAGCTCAAATAATAATAAACATTTCTGCATCTCCCTATTTTGCAAAAAAAATCCATCAAGTAAAAAAATTAATTAACTTACATTGCACAAAACATAAGGTTCCAATGATCTATGTAAACCAAGTAGGGGCAAATGATGAGCTAATCTTTCAAGGTCATTCAATGGTGTTTAATGAAAATGGAAAGATGATTCTAAAAGCAAATGACTTTGAAGAGGATTTAATTGTATATGACACTGAAAAAGCATATTCAAAAGAAGAAACAACATCCATGGATCTAGAAGATGAGTTAATATCTGCCCTGTGTCTTGGTATCTCAGATTATTTAAAAAAATTAAGATTTAAAAAAGTAGTAATTGGACTTAGCGGAGGTATAGACTCAACTGTTGTTGCCTGTCTTGCAACCTTAGCCCTTGGTAAGGAAAATGTCATTGGTGTTGCCATGCCAGGTCCTTATAACTCACCAGAGAGCCTTGAAGATGCAAGTTTGCTTGCCAAAAATCTGGGAATTGAATTTCACGTAGTGCCTATAACAGATCTTTTTTCTACTTCAAAAAACACATTAAAACCTGTTTTTTCAGGTATGAAAGAAGACGTTACAGAAGAAAACATACAGTCCAGACTCCGTGGCATAATTCTTATGGCGATTAGCAATAAATTTGGATGTCTTCTCCTAAATACTGGAAATAAGTCTGAACTTGCAGTTGGATATTGCACCCTTTATGGGGATACAAATGGGGCCCTTTCCATCCTTGGAGATACAAAAAAAACCTGGGTCTATAAGATTGCCAGACGAATAAATGAGAAATTCTCATATATTCCAGAAAGGATAATTACAAAGCCACCATCTGCAGAGCTGAGGCCCAATCAAAAAGATGAGGATTCTCTTCCTCCGTATGATTTTTTGGATAAAGTAATTGAGCTTTACATTGAAGAGGGAAAGTCCTTTTCTGAAATAGTAAGAGAACTTGGACACAGGGATATGATTTTGACAACACTTCATATGATTAAAATAAATGAATACAAGAGAAGACAAACTCCTCCAGTTCTTAAAGTCACAAAAAGGGCATTTGGAATTGGATGGAGATTTCCAATAGCACATGGTTTTAAGTTATAAAATTACAAAAATGTACTTTTTAAAAAACAAAACAAGGAGATAAATATGGAGTTTAAATTTTTCAACCTGGAAAAGGATCAGGGGATATTGAAGATATCCTTTAAGAACAATGAAAAATACAATGCCATGCGAATGGATTTTTTTGAAGAGTTGCCTGATGTGGTAAAATATGCTGAAGAAGATAAGGAAGTTGTTGTGGTTGTTTTTTATTCCACTGGAAAACACTTCTCTGTTGGACTGGATGTATTTGATTTTGCAAACAAATATCCAGATTTAATAGATACTTCCAGAAAATCTGCCAGGACCAAATTATATAAACTAATAAAAGAGATGCAGCTTGGTATGGACTTAATATTTGAAGGAAGAAAGATATATATTGCAGCTGTTCACGGATATTGTATTGGGGGTGCCCTGGATCTTATTGCAGCCTGTGATTTAAGGTTTGCATCACAGGATGCAATCTTTTCTCTGAGAGAAACGAAGCTTGGCATAGTTGCAGACCTTGGGAGTTTGCAGCGCCTTCCCTATATAATTGGCATAGGTAATACAAAATATCTTGCCTATACAGGGATGGATATTGGAGCACAAAAGGCAAAGGAAATTAATCTCATAAATGAGATTTTTGAAAACAAGGAAGAGCTTTTGGATAGCTCTTTAAAAATTGCAAGACAAATATGTGAAAATCCAAAGGACGCTGTTTTTGGCTCAAAGAAATTTATAAATAATCATTGTAAGGAAGTAGTCGCAAGAGAACTAGACAGGATAGCAACTTACAATTCTTCTTTTTTAGATTTTATGGAAATAGCAAAGCTTATGGAAAAAAGTTTAAAAAAATAGTGCAAAATTGTATTCTTTTTTTAATTAGGTACATTTTTGTATTGTATATTTAAATAAAAAGGCCTAAAAATCAATAAAATCTGGTTGTGGCACAAAAATAGCATATTTAATGTGCTAAAAAAATATGAAAAAAAAATTAGGAGGACACTGATGAATCCAAAGGAAGTATTGGCCTTTGCCAAGGAGAACAACGTAAAAATGGTAGACATAAGATTTGTGGATTTCCCAGGTGTGTGGCAACATTTTACAGTTCCAATGGAAGAGTTAGATGAAGGTGCTTTTGAAAATGGTTTTGGTTTTGACGGATCAAGTATTAGGGGATGGAGGTCAATAAATGAAAGTGACATGTTGGTTATCCCAGATCCAGATACAGCTGTGATAGATCCTTTTTTTGAAGTTCCAACCCTGGCACTTATTGGAAATATTGTAGATCCCATTACAAGGGAAAAATATTCCAGGGATCCAAGATACATTGCCCAGAAGGCAGAGGAATATTTAAAGTTCACAGGTATTGGTGACACTGCATACTTTGGTCCTGAGGCCGAGTTCTTTATTTTTGATGACATAAGGTTTGATTCCAGTTCCAACTATAGTTTTTATTTTGTGGATTCAATTGAGGGCATATGGAATTCAGGGAGAGAAGAAAATCCAAATTTAGGTTATAAACCCCGTTACAAAGAAGGTTATTTTCCTGTTCCTCCAACAGATACATTTCAGGATATAAGGACTGAAATGGTTCTGGAAATGCAAAAAGTGGGAATATATGTTGAGTGTCAACACCATGAGGTTGCCACTGCTGGTCAGGCTGAGATAGACATGAGGTTCGCCCCATTGGTCACTATGGGTGATCAACTTATGTGGTTTAAATATATAATTAAAAATGTTGCCAGAAAACATGGTCGCACAGTTACTTTCATGCCCAAGCCCCTTTTTGCAGATAATGGATCTGGCATGCACACCCATGTGAGTATCTGGAAAGACGGGGAACCAACATTTGCTGGGGACAAATATGCAGGAATTAGTGAAACAGCCCTTTATGCAATTGGTGGAGTACTAAAACATGCAAAGGCACTTTGCGCCTTTACAAACCCAACAACAAATTCATATAAGAGATTGGTGCCAGGGTATGAGGCTCCAGTAAATCTGGCATATTCCAGCAGGAACAGGAGTGCTGCAATAAGGATACCTATGTATTCGCCATCACCAAAGGCAAAGAGGATTGAGGTGAGGTTCCCTGATCCATCCTGTAATGGATACATGGCCTTTAGTGCTTTGCTTATGGCTGTTTTGGATGGAATTGAAAATAGAATTGACCCAGGTGATCCTCTTGATAAGGATATCTATTCCCTATCTCCTGAAGAGTTAAAGGATGTTGGATCCACTCCAGGTTCCCTGGAAGAAGCCCTGGATGCCCTTGAAAATGACTATGAATTTTTGCTTAAAGGTGATGTGTTTACTGAAGAAGTTGTCCATGCCTGGATTAATTATAAGAGGGAAAATGAGGTTGATCCCATTAAATTAAGGCCACATCCCTATGAATTTATGTTATATTATGATATCTAATTTAAAGAAAATAGTTGTATAAAATTAAGCCTGTCCATATGTCCATGGGCAGGCTTAATTTTTCTATACATGTTAATATGTTAAAAAGATGTGCATAAGATGATGGAAAATGAAATAAAAAAATTAGAACAACTCCAGGAGTTTTCCCGATATTTAGGTAGATTATATGAAAATAAGGATTATAGGTCCTGGCTTTTTAAGGGAGCTATTTACAAGAGTTATCCCATGATGGACCTCTATCAAGAGCTAAAAAATGAGGTCTTAGGGTTTAAAAGCTTAAATGACATAAAAAGGGCATTTAGGAGATTTAAACAAAGACATTTTCTTCGCATTGGGGCTCGGGACCTGTTGGGGAATATTACATTTCAAGACCTGGTGTTACAGATATCCAATATAGCTGATGTGTGTCTGCAGACAGGACTTGAGCTCTTGCTTGGCCAACCCAAACTTCTTTCACTGGATATAACCAAAAAAGAGGCAGAGAGTTGTAGATTTGTGGTGTTTGGTCTGGGTAAATTAGGGGGAAGAGAGCTAAACTATGCCTCAGATATTGATTTAATTTATATCTATCAGCCAAAAGATAGCTCTATTTCATGTTCTTTTTGTACAATTTTGGCCCAAAAATTAAATGACATTATAGGAGATCACTTTGAAGGAGACAGGGTATTTAGAGTGGACATGAGACTGAGGCCAGAGGGTAGATATGGCGAGTTAGTCCAGTCTTTTGAAGGTGCTGTGGACCATTATCTTATTTCAGGGCAACCATGGGAGAGACAGGCCCTCTTAAAGGCAAGGGGGGTTGCTGGGGATAGAAATCTCGCCTCCTTATTTTTGACTGAAGTCCGTCCCTTTATCTTTAGGAGATTTCTGGATTTTCAGGCAATTGAAGAAATAAAATTCATGAGAGACAAAATTTTAGAAGAAACAGAACAGGTGAAAGGAGATTATCCTGAAGATGTCAAATTGGGTATAGGGGGAATCAGGGAGGTGGAGTTTATAACGCAGGCATTTCAGCTAATATATGGAGGCAGATACCCAGAGCTATCTGAAACAAATACACTTCTTTGTTTAGATAAATTGAAAAAACTAAATTTAATGCCTGGGAAAGTAACAGATGAGCTAAAACAAGGTTATATTTTTTTACGCAGAGTTGAACACTGGATTCAGATTGACAGAAATAGGCAATCGGCAAAAATTCCAAGGTCAATTCAAGACAGAGAGAGACTAAGTTGTTCTCTTGGCTTTAAAAATATTGAAGATTTTTTTGACCAGTTAAAGATTCACTCTAAAAACATACATCAACATTTTAAAGAACTTTTTCAGGACAGCTCAAGCTCAGGTGCAAAAGGAATTGTTATCAAGGAACAGGACTCATGTTTAGAAGTAAAGTTTGAAGACAAAAGAGCCAAAGTTCCAATAGGCAACCTTGATAAGAACTTCTCCTCAAAAATAAAAAATCTCTTGGATGAGTCAAATGGGATATTGTCCAGGGATGCGTTTTATGGCTTTGCAATGAGAATAGGATCTTTTTTGTCAAAGGTCCAAAAAAGACCTGGATTAATAAAATTTTTGGAGCAAAACCAAAATAAGACCATTGAAATTTTATCTGCCATTGGACGTTCTAGATTTATATTCAATCTCTTAAGCCAACAGCCTTCTTTAATTGAAGGGGTGCTTAACGATATAACAAATCATGTCAATGACCAATATAAACCATCCTGTAACTTGTGGAAAAAGTATGCAAAGGATATTTTAGAGCCACTAAATTTTGAAGGTGCAGTTGAGTGGATAAGAAAGATAAAAAACGAAAGGATGCTATCACTGGCCATTTTGGATTTAAAAGGTGAAATTAACATCCAGGATTTACTTGAGGCCCTGACAGATCTTGCTGAGTTTGTTGTTAAAATTACCTATAAAAAGGTCCTTGACTATCTGGATATACCTGAAGATTTTCCTCTTGTAATTTTGGGACTGGGGAAATTAGGTTCAAGGGAGTTGGGATATTTTTCAGACCTTGACCTCATGTATGTATATGAACCACCTTTGGGAGAAGATCCTCATATTATCCCAAAAAAGGTGAGAAATATAGTTCAGAGGTTTAATAACGCCCTCAGGATGCCCCTTCAAGAAGGTCCAGGATATGAAGTGGATGCAAGGCTTAGACCCACAGGAAATTATGGACCTTTAATTGTGACGTTAAGGAGATGGGAAGAATATTACAGGGATGAAGCAGATATATGGGAGATCCAATCCCTTTTAAAATTGCGTCCAATAGCTGGTAACCTGTCACTTTCTGATAAAATTAAAAGACTGAAATTTCATTTTTGTTCCCAAAATTTTGACAAAAAGTTAGTCTGGCAAAAGATATCCCATATGAGGGAAAGGATTGTTAAGGAGAGGTCTGAAGAATTATCTCATGTAGTTGATATTAAGACTGGTAGGGGAGGGCTTATAGACTTGGAATTTTTTGTGCAGGGTATGTTGTTAACAGGTGAAATTCCATTAGATGATATAGCGATTAAAAATTACAATTCCCTTTTAATTGAGTCTCTATCAGCCTTTGGCAAAGACCAGGAGTCTGTTAATATTCTATCTCAAATACATATGAACTGGTTATATTTGATCCAGAGGATTCAGCTTTTGACAAATTTGAATTCATCCCGTATCACAAAGGAAAAATTTTTAGATGCCATTCAGACGGGACTGTGGCCACCCACACACACCAAACAAAGACCAGTGGTTGCAGCTCTTATAGAAAATTTTGAAGACATCCAAAAATATAAAAAGATTGTGGATAGGTTCTGGCAAAATGTCATTTCAAAATTTTGTTAATATAGCTTTAAGGTTATTTTCATAAAACAAATGGAGATAGACTATGTGCCGATTATTTGCCTTAACTAGTGATGTCCCAAAATCTCCAACGGTTGCCATTGAAGCCTTAGATGTCATGAAAGAGGGACATGATGGCTCTGGAGTGGGACTTTATTTAACAGATCTAGGCGGGGTTTTTGAGGAATTAAAAGAATATCCAATTTTATCAGGGATATTCACAAAAGAGGGCATGAAGAAACTTGATGAATATCTAATGCCCATGGGATTTAAGACTAAATACAATCATTCCATAAAGGTTAAAAAAGATCCTCCAAAAGGTGTTCCCAGACGGTATATGTACCATATCAGGGCATATGAATATCCAGAAGACTGGGAAGATATTTCTTTTGAAGAAAAAAAGATGAGGCTCATGATGATAAGGCTCAAGTTGAGGGAAATGGGCCTTAAGGATGAAAGTATGATAGTGTATTCTTTTTGGCCAGATTCAATACTTTTAAAAGAAATCGGGGATCCCATGGCTGTTGCTGAATATCTTGACCTGGACAAAGCGGGCCTGAAGGCACGTATTGTTATGGCTCAGGGCAGACAAAATACAAATTATGCAATAAATTTATATGCCTGCCATCCATTTTTTATTCAGGGTATTGCATCTATGACCAATGGAGAAAATACAGCCTTTGTGCCCATAAGAGAATTTTTAGAGTCAAGGGGATTTCCAGGTTATATGGGATATCAATCAGATTCTGAGGTGTTCACCCATATATTCCATTACATGCTCAATTTTCTGGGACTACCAGTGGAATTTTACAAACACATAATAACCCCTCTCCAGGATGAGGATCTAAAAAAACATCCAAATAGTGAATTTTTGAGAAGGCTCAAATATTCCTGTAGAAGACTCATAATTGATGGCCCCAATTGTGTTATTGGATGTATGCCAGATAAGACTTTGGTTATGGTTCAGGATAGGAAGAAATTAAGACCTGGTATTGTAGGTGGGAAAAAAGGATTTTTTGTATTTTGTTCTGAAGTATGTGGCCTTGATTATGTACTTAAGAAAGAACTAGGGGAAAATAATTTTGAATATTTTCAACCAATGTATATTGATACAGTGTATGTCACTGCAGATCGTAAGGAGGTAAAAAAGTGTTCTCAAATGGACCCATTACACCTTCCCAACTAGGCTTAAAGGACCTTCCATGGCTTATATATTGGGATAGAGAAAAATGTCAGCTCTGCGGGAGATGTGTGGCCGCATGTCCCATGAGGGCAATAGAGCTTGGTACTTTCAGACAGAGGGTAGTAGAGACTCCAATAAATAATAAGGATGCACATACCAGTGTTTACAAAATTTACTATGGAATAAAACAAAAAACAGATCCAGCCCATGCATGTATTGGATGTGGACTGTGTGCCACTGTGTGTCCAAATCACGCAATAGTCCCCTATCACAATGAAGAGCCAGACAAGCTCAGATTCCACATAAACTTAGGTGGACAGCCAAGAAGACGCGGTGGAAGAAGAAATGTGCCCACAACAATTTTGGACAGAATTAAATTTATCAGGATCTCTATGTTAACTGATCCAGCCTTAGACGCTGGAAGGCATGAATTTGAGTTAAGGACACTCCTTGGCAGGGTGCTTCCCCCAGAAGAGAATTTAAAATGTTATAAAGAAAATGGATGGATTCCCCCTGTTAGAGAAATTTATCCTTTAATAATTGGTGGAATGTCCTTTGGTGCCCTTTCACCAAATATGTGGGAAGGGCTGGTTATGGGGGTTGCATATTTAAATGAAGAGCTTGGAATGCCTGTTAGAATGTGTACAGGAGAAGGTGGGTGTCCTCCAAGGCTTCTCAGGTCAAGGTTTTTAAAATATATTATATTACAGATTGCCAGTGGATATTTTGGGTGGGACGAAATAATTCATGCAATCCCAGAGATGAAAGAAGATCCTTGCGCAGTAGAGATAAAATATGGACAGGGCGCAAAACCTGGAGATGGCGGACTCCTTATGTGGTATAAGGTTAACAAATTAATTGCGGCTATTAGGGGTGTTCCACCAGGGGTTAGTTTGCCAAGTCCTCCTACACATCAGACAAAATATTCAATTGAGGAATCTGTTGCCAAGATGATCCAATCCATGTACATGGCATGGGGATTCAGGGTTCCAGTTTATCCTAAGATATCTGGAACATCCACTGCACTTGCTGTTCTAAATAATTTAACGAGAAATCCTTATGCTGGAGCCCTTGCCATAGATGGTGAAGATGGTGGAACTGGTGCAGCATACAATGTTTCCATGGACCACATGGGACATCCCATAGCCAGCAATGTGAGGGATTGCTATCTAAACCTGGTTAAGCTTGGAAGACAAAATGAGATACCAATAATAGGTGCTGGAGGTGTAGGTAAGAGGGGAAACCTTGCAGCCAATGCAGCAGCTCTCTTTATGCTGGGTGCCAGTGCGGTCCAGGTGGGAAAATACATTATGCAGGCTGCTGCTGGTTGTGTTGGATCTGAAACCGATAGGTGTAATATCTGTAATATTGGGCTTTGTCCAAAGGGAATTACTTCCCAGGATCCAAGGATATACAGAAGACTGGATCCTGAAAAAGTTGCAGAAAGGCTAGTAGATGTATTCCTAAGCTTTGATACAGAACTTAAGAAAATAGTTGCCCCCCTTGGCAGGTCAACATCACTGCCAATAGGTATGTCAGATGCACTTGGAATAGACGATTATCATGCTGCTGAAAGACTTAAAATTAAATATGTTGTTTAAAGCATCATAATTAGTTGTATATACGCTATGTTCTAATTAAAAGGGAGATTTAAGTCATGGGACAAAAGATAAGAGATGCCTACTTTATCCCTGGAAGGGAAAATGGAAAAAGAGTGGATTCCAGAATACTCGAAGAACGGATTCAAAAGGCCGTTGAAGAGGGATATAGAAAGATTGAGGTTGAGGCATGTGGTCAACATGGTATTGGAGGTAGGCTTTGGAAGGCAAGAGATGAAGAAGTAGTTGTATTTGTCAGCGGACCTCCTGGACAAAGGGTGGGTTCCATGGGATTTCCAAATACCAGGATTGAGGTGCTCACAAATGCTTCAGATGATGTTGGGTGGCTCAATGCAGGTGCTGAAATTGTAGTTCACGGCCATGCCTCAAATGGAGTAGCCAATGCCATGGCCCAGGGCAAGATCTATATTGCAGGAAATATCGGTGCCCGGGGCATGACCATGACAAAGTTTAACCCCAGGTTTACTCCCCCACAACTATGGGTGCTGGGATCAGTAGGAGACTATTTTGCTGAGTTTATGGCAGGTGGAATTGCAGTAATTTGCGGATTTAATCCCCAAAATCCAGAAAACGTCCTTGGTTATAGACCGTGTGTTGGAATGGTAGGTGGAAAAATCTTTGTCAGGGGAAAATATCTGGGATTTAGTGAAAAAGATGCAAAAAGAGTTCAGATCTCAGAAGAGGACTGGAAGTGGCTGTGTGAAAACTTAAAGATATTTTTAAAGAAAATCGATCGAGAAGAACTATATGAAGAACTGGCAAAATATGAAGATTGGGATCTGATTGTAGCAAGATCTCCCCAGGAAAAGAGGAGCAGTGTACTTAGACCCATGTCAGATTTTTACAAAAATGTCTGGTGCAAGGAATTGGGAGAAGGTGGTCTAATTGGAGATCTTGTTGATTTTGACAGGAGCCCCATACCTGTAATCACCACTGGAGACCTCAGGCGTTTTAAACCTGTTTGGGAAAACAGGAAATATGCAGCACCATGTGAAGCTGCGTGTCCCACTGGTATTCCAGTTCAAGAGCGGTGGGCACTTGTAAGGGAAGGGAGATTTGAAGAAGCGGCAGATATGGCCCTTTTTTATACCCCATTTCCAACTACAGTATGTGGTTTTTTGTGTCCAAACCTGTGTATGCAAAATTGCACAAAACAGAAATTCAATATGACTCCTGTTGATGTAACTTTGCTTGGAAAGGCATCCATGGAGGCCAAATTGCCAGATCTCCCACCAATTACAGGAAAAAAGGTGGCTGTTATTGGTGGTGGGCCTGGAGGTATATCCTGTTCCTGGCAGCTTAGGCTCAAAGGACACGATGTTGTGGTATTTGATAGAAACAAGGAGCTTGGTGGTAAGATAGCTGAGTATATTCCAAAGACAAGGATACCTGAGGATGTATTGAAAAAGGACTTAGAGAGGATAAGAAAGGTAATCCCACATGTTCAGTTAGGTGAAAATATAGATAAGGATCAATTTAAGGAAATCCTTTCAGAATATGATTATGTGGTTATAGCAATTGGCGCTCAAAAACCCAGGATTTTACCTGTGGAGGGAAAAGAGAGGCTCATTACTTCTTTGGAATTTCTCTCTAAAAGCAAAAAGGATAAAATAGATCCAGGTGAAAAAGTTGTTGTTATAGGTGCAGGAAATGTGGGTTGTGATGTGGCAACTGAGGCACATAGACTTGGGGCCAAAGAGATTACACTTATTGATATCCAGGAACCAGCATCCTTTGGTAAGGAAAGACAGGAGGCAGAAAAGGCTGGAGCCAGGTTTAAATGGCCTGTTTTTACCAAAAAGATAACTGAAAAAGGGGTTATTACTGACACAGGCGAGTTAATCCAAGCAGATACAGTTGTGATCTCCATTGGTGATGTGCCAGAGCTGGATTTCTTGCCAGAAGATATAGAGACAGAAAGGGGTTTTATTAAAACCAATGAATATTATCAAACCTCAAATTCAAAGGTTTTTGCAATTGGTGATGTTGTAAAACCAGGACTTATTACTGATGCAATAGGTTCAGGCAGGGTAGCAGCAAATGCAATTGATAGCCTTTCTAAAGGAGACGCACCAATAATAGAAAAGCGTCCTGAAATTGACAAAAACAGAGTTAACCCTGCCTTTTTTGATCCAAGATTGGTATCATTTAAGGATGTGAAAGAATGTGCAGATCAGTGTATGTCCTGTGGAAAGTGCAGGGATTGTGGTATTTGTATAACCCTTTGTCCCCAAGCAGCAATTAGCAGGGTTACGCTGGATAATGGAGATTTTGAACTGGTAGTTGATGGGGATAGATGTATTGGTTGTGGTTTTTGTGCTGATGTATGTCCCTGTGGAATATGGAATCTTGTTCCAAATGATCCAGTGTTTTAGTTAAAAAAGGGGGGCTAAGCCCCCTTTTTTTTGTGAATAATTTCTCCCTTATCATTAAATATAATTGATCTAGAGCTTGTTGTCCCTGATCTATTGCAAGGACATATTTTTTTTGACATGATATTAGTTCTTATCTAAAAGTTTAGCCCAAGTTTGTCAAAATTGGGACTAACATATAGTTATAATTTTATTTTTTCCGCTCTTATGAAAAATTTATTATAATACTACAAATTTTAATCAAACAGGTTCTAGAAGATAGGTTACAATATGCAAAAAATTGAAATATTTCCCGACTTTGACAGTTGAATGGGCAAAAAGGCTTTAAAGTTAGTAGATTATAAAATCAAAAGTA